>NZ_JAGGQY010000076.1:0-32245 GCF_018613105.1 Bacillus sp. ISL-77 | reverse complement strand
AGTTTAGTGTTGACAATCCAACACTTAGCGCTTACACCAGGGCAAACCGATTGGTTAGAACCTATCGAAGATGAATGGTATAATACTCTATAAAACTAACGCATCAGTTCAATTGATTCGATGCATTATTCGTTTTGCCTCTGATAAACCAATATTGATTAGCAAACTCTAAATTAATTTGTTACCTAAAAGATTTTTTTGTCCACTATACATGTAGTTTCTTAGGAAAATAGATACCGCACTCAATAGCAACGATAAAAATCCCACAAATACTACGTATGGTGTTCCTAACTCCGAAATAAATAATCCACCTACAGCCGCACCAATGGTTGTTCCTAAGTTAGCGGATGTTAAAAATAAGCCATTTGCGAAATCAGGAGCTTCGGGAGCTGATGAGATAATCAAATATTGATTTATATTACCCCCTATACCAGCTAAAATTCCCCAAATTAAAGTAATGATCGCCATAGGTACGGTAAACTGTCCAAATAAGAAAAATATGAGATAAACAGCTCCCAATGCAAAAGGGAAAACCATTACAGATTTGTTCGCATTTTTAGTTAGTAACTTGACTGCCACAATGTTTCCAATAATATTGGCTCCACCATATACGAGTAACATCAAACTAATTGTGTTCGAAGACATATTCGTAACAGTTTTCAGATACTCAGCAAGATAACTATAAACGCCAAATACTGCTGAGTTTAATAAAATGACAGCCACGATGGAAAGCCATGTTATTGATTTTTTTAATACAGATAATTGTGCTCCGTAAGAAAGTCTTTCCTCAACAGGCATAAATGGAACAAAAATCAATGTAGCAATGAAAACAAGAGCATTAACAATTGCAAAGAAGGCCATTGCCATTTCAATCGAAACGGTATTTGCAATAAAACTTACGATTGGTACACCGATTACCATTCCCGCAGAAACTCCAATAAAAACTTTAGCAACAGCTTTTGGGGCCTCTTCCTTGGTAACGGAGGCTGCAGCTACTGAAAAAGCCAATGAACAGTAAATTGGATGAAAAAAAGCTGGAACTACACGAGCAAGTAATGCAACGGTAAAGTTAGTTGTAAATATGGATACGATGTTCCCCAAAACAAATACACCTAGTACAAGTAACATGACGGTCTTCCGATTGATCTCCGAAAACAATAACGGCATAGTTGGACCAGATACAGCAACAGCAAGGGCAAAAAGACTCACAAGCAATCCTGCTTTTGATACACTGACATGAAAGTGATCAGCAAGGGAAGGCAATATGCCTATAACCCCCATTTCCGTATTTATGATGCCAAAAACTCCAATGGTCAATATATAGACAAGCAATTTATTTCCTTTAACCATACTCCTACCTCCAATAAACACTCCCTTCTGGAAAAAAAGGGAGTGTTTCTTAGAAAACCGAAGCCAGGAAGGGTGAATGTCATAAGGCAGCCGAATACCATAATCGAGAGAGAAAGCATTAATAACTTGCGCGGATTCATTTTTGTCGTCGCCATTATGACAAGTGGGGATCCAAACGCATTAGCAAGAGCAAATACGGTGATTAGTTGCCCAGCCATCGATACAGATACATTTGAAGAAGCTGCGACCTTATCAAGAATGCCTGCAATAACGTACTCCGATGTACTGACCATGAAGGTAATGAATGCCAGCATGTAAATTTTCCAAGTGTTATTCATATTTTTTTCACCCCTCATCCTCCTTAACCCTCTTCATCAAGAGTTTGTAATCCTTACTTCCATTTACCAGTTAATACCTCTGTTCGATCCGTTGCAGGTGAAGGTGTACTTGATAAATTGGTAATTTCAGCGTACATTTCTTTTGTCATATTAAAATCAGCCGCTGCTAATGAATCATCTAATTGGTCTAAATTACGTGCACCAATGATAGGAGCAGTTACAGCAGGATTAGCCATTACCCAAGCAACAGCTAAAGTTGCAGGTTTCACATCATGTTCTTGTGCATATTTGGTGAACTGTTCAGCCGTAACAAAATCTTCAGCAGCACCGTAACGGTCACCATAGCGGGCATTCTGAACAAGGCGGCCCTGCTCAGGACGTTTATTCATTCCATATTTTCCTGAAAGAAGTCCAGCACCAAGTGGGCTATAAGTAATGACTCCAATTTGTTCGGAAGCAGCCATTGGTAAGATTTCAACCTCTGCTTGGCGTTTAACAAGGTTATACATAGGTTGGATCAATTCAAAACGAGCGAGTTGCTCTTTTGCAGAAATTCCTAATGCTTTTGTGATTTGCCATGCTGCCCAATTGCTTACTGCCGGGTAAAGAATCTTTCCTTGACGCTGTAAGTCATCGAGTGTCCGTAGCGTTTCCTCGATTGGAGTTTGTTCATCAAAATCATGGACGAAATAAAAATCAATATAATCCGTCTTTAAACGACGCAGGCTATTTTCAATACCTTGCATCATATGTTTTCGGGACAAGCCTCTAGCATTCACATCAGCACCCGTGTTCCAAAACACTTTTGTTGTTAGGACGATTGATTCACGCTCATGTGCGATACATTCACCTAAAATTTCCTCAGAACGCCCATAAACATCGGCAGTATCGAAGAAGTTGATACCGGCTTCCCGACAACGTTGATACATGGCTTTAGATGTTTCTTCATCAGCATCTCCGCCAAAAGACATGGCACCAAAACATAAATTTGAAACCTGAATTCCTGTTTTTCCTACTGTGCGATATTTCATATTGTACCTCCAAAATCTATTCGTTCTTTTGTAAAATGAATGTTAATCATGTTTTGTTACATACTTCAACCATAGCCCACCATCGCCCAGTTTTTCTACTTCTTTCAAGAAGAAATTTACTGGATGCTGATTTGGTAGAAAAGAGCTTGTTTCAAATAGCGTCACTGAATTAGATGCACCATCCGCAATTGGAACTAAAATCAGGCTCAATTCATCAATTAATCCTTCATTCAAAAAGGAGCCATTTAAAAAGCCCCCACCTTCTAGCATTAGTTCATCGATTGAAAATAGATTTTTTAGCTTTTCCACTACGACAGTAAAATTTAATCGTTCTTTTCCGCCGAAAATAAAAGATATACCTATTTTTTTCAGATGAGCTAAGTAAGCATCAGATACTTGCTCTGTAAGCACCTCTACTATGTGGTCCGTCGTTCTATTATCGTTCCATTCAGAAATGTAGTTTTTTGTCCATCCTAGTTTTCCAGAAGGGTCTACTGCTACGACATAACTTTTAGCATCTTTATCTGCTACATAATCAGTTCTGGGGATCGTCGGAATGTTATCTTGTTTTAAATCTAATTGATGTCCGAAAGTAAAGTGTTCCTCCATGGTAATCCTGCCACACATCCATGCTTTACATCCATAATGTCCATGGATTCTTTCGTATTCGTCTGTAAAATACGCTGCTCGTTCTTCTTTCAAATAATCTCCAGTGATTTTCCCGTCCAATGAAGTGAGCATGTGGCAGATTATATATGGTCTTTCCATGTGTTTTTTCCCCTTTAAGTGATAGAATATGCCCCAAAAGTGTGTAAATGGGGCAGCTAAAGAGATAAAATTTAACCTACTTGAACTGTTGGTCGGATAATCATTTCATTGATACCAACATCTGCAGGCTGCTCAATGGCAAAGGAAATCGCGCGAGCAATGCTGTCTGCATCAATTGCCACTTGGTAAAATTCATCTAATCCTGCTTTCATCGTTGGGTCTGTTGTAGTTTCTAAAAGTTCGCTGGTAACAGCCCCAGGAGAAATATTAGTCACACGGATATTTGTGCCACTCATCGCTTCTTCTTGGCGTAAACCTTCAGAAATGGCTCTTACCGCGAATTTAGTCCCACAATATACCGTTCCACCAGGGTAGATGTTATGTCCAGCTACCGAAGAAAGATTGATAACATGACCGGATTTGCGTTCTCTCATGGAAGGAACAATAGTAGCAATAGCATAAAGGACGCCTTTGATATTTACATCAATCATCTGATCCCACTCATCAACTTTATTTTCAGCAAGAAAAGCTTGTGGCATGATTCCAGCATTGTTAACTAATACGTCGATTTTTCCAAACTCATTAAGAGCATATTCGGCTAGTTCCTCCATTTGTTTACGAGAAGTCACATCTGTCACTTTATAAATTGCTTGTCCGCCATTATTTTGAATCTCTTCTTGCAATTTCTTTAAGCGGTCTTCCCGACGAGCCGTTAGAACTAACTTCGCGCCTTTAGATGCAAGTTCTTTTGCTGTTGCTTCTCCAATCCCAGAAGAAGCACCCGTAATAATGACAACCTTATCTTGAATATTAGACATATTAAATAACACCCTTTCTTCATTTTCAGGAATATCGTGCTCTTTCAACACGTTAGATAAAAATCATTCTTGAATTTAATTCAACTCTATTATTCCGAAGTTGATTGATAAAAAATCCTTGCTTGTTGGATTATCATACATTTTCACCATTACTTCCTCGTTGTTAAAAACTAATTTAATACAACTCACAGTACACCCTCCATTAAATGGCTTTCTCGTAATTCCTGGGTTTACTACTAAGACTAAACGAGACCGCTGCGATAATTGCGGCAATGGCGACTGATACAGCTCCGATCCAACTAACTGCATGAACGGATGTACTTCTTACTGCTATACCCCCAATCCCTGCGGCCGCAGCTATCCCCAACTGTATGAAGGAGCCATACAGACTAAGCATAATTCCTGATGCTTCTGGAGCAAGCCAGACCAGGTTATACTGCATACCTGGGCCAGATGACCATGCCGAGAAGGACCATAGCATAAGCAACGGAATGGCGACAAAGGATGAACTGGCGATAGTAGATAGCAACACTAAAGCTATAACGTGGACAACCAAACCGCCGACGAGAGTTCTAGGGTTACCAATCCGATCCGTCATGAATCCACCAAACTTGGAACCTATTAAGGTAGCGATACCGAAGGCAAACAAGGCACCACTCAATTCTCGTCCGCTTATGGATGTAACGGTTAATAGGAAGGGAGCAATATACGAATACATCACCCCATATCCTAGCTGCCAAAAGAACGTTGCACCTAGGCCCATTAAGATTTTCGGGTTTTTTAAATAAGAGAGTTGCTTGCCCAGAGGGACGGCCACACCGTTATTTGTGGCAGGAATCGTTCGCATGATTACGAAGATTGCTAGTAAACTAAGAACACCGATACCCACAAAGATTAGCTTCCAATCGTATGCGGTGGCAACAACACGGCCAATTGGTACGCCGATGATGATGGCAGCACTAAACCCAAGTATAACTGTGCCAATAGCCCCTGCTTGTTTTTCGGGTGGTGCTAATTTTGCTGCGGCCGTCTTGGCAGCAATGGCAAAAACTCCACTTCCTAGAGCAAGTATAATACGAGAGACAATAAGAAAACCGAAACCAGGAAGGGTGATTGTCATCACACTGCCGAGCACCATTAAAGCAAGAGAAAGCATCATTAACTTTCGCTGATTCATTTTTGTCGTCGCCATTACGACAAGTGGGGATCCGAACGCATTAGCAAGAGCAAATACGGTGATCAGCTGTCCTGCTACCGATACCGAAACATTATTCGAGGCAGCAACTTTATCCAAAATACCTGCAATAACGTACTCAGATGTACTCACCATGAAGGTAATCAAGGCCAGCATGTAAATTTTCCAGGTGTTTTTCATATTAATTCCTTTTCACCCCTCAAAGATTCCTGATACAACTTCCTATCGTTAAATTTTTCATTCATTTTCGGGAATAACTTCATTTACACAACTTAATGCGTTTAGTGTTCTCGGAAAGCCCATATATGGGAGGCAGTGGGTGATGGCAGTGATCAATGTTTCCTTGTCATTGCCGACATTTTTATTACCCAGCACATGTGACTTAACTTGGCTTTCACAACCACCCAGCGTACTGATAATACAGAGTGTCAACAACTCCCGTGTTTTCAAATCAAGTCCGCCACGAGTGTAGAAATCTCCGAAGCAAAAAGCGGAAAGATAATCCTGCATATGCTTTTGATTTGCTGGAGCAGCCTCACGCATTTTTGCAATGACTTCACCAAAAATCTCAACTTGAGTAGCAAGTCCTTTCTCGAAACGATTATCTTCATCTACAGTCTTTTGGCATTCAATTGGTAAAGCGATATTCTTTGCTTTGAAAACCTCATTGACTTCATTGATGGCGTTTAATGTTTTGGGAAATCCAATGTATGGAGCACACTGATAAACGGCCTCTTTGATTTCTACAGGTGTCAACCCAACATTCAATGCCGCGATGACATGTGCCTTCAGTTGAGGTAACGTTTGGTTGGTTGCAAGCACTACCAGAGTGATTAACTCAAGTTGCTTGTCATCTAGGTTACCTTGATAAAAAACTTCTCCAAAAATAAAGCGGCTAAGAATGTCCTGAAAATCAGGATCGGTAGCGTACGCGGCTGGTACTCCATTTCCAAATAGTTGTTTGTATTTTTCCTTGCTCTTTTCAACTCGGTCCATAAATAATCCTCCTGTATGAAGTTAATTTACTTTTATTATTCCAAAAGTTAGCTAAACATGATGCTTTAAAAATTAATATTGATTGATTAATCAACATCTGTTTATAATTATAAAAAGATTCTTAGTGCGTTCAATGGTTAAATTAACGCAATTCGTTGATTACTCAACAAATCGATTAAAATTGTTGATTATCTTTAGAAAGATTGGTGAATGAAATTGTCTAAAGTAGATAGAAGAATAGCCAAAAGCCAAATAGCTATAAAAAATGCTGTTATTGAACTGATGGCTGAAAAAAGTTTTGACGACATTACCATTCAGGATATTGCTGACAGAGCAGATGTTAATCGAGGAACAATCTATCTTCATTACACGGATAAATATGATCTACTGGATAAAATGATAGAAGAACATATAAACAATCTCCGAGAACTTTGCCAATCAGCATCTGAAATGACGTTTCAAGAAGGAAATTATGTCTGGTTCGACTACTTTGAGCATAATTACTTATTCTTTTCTACAATGTTAGCGAGTAAAGGTGCTCCTTATTTTCGTAGTCGGTTTCTTGATTTAGTCATTGAAGAGTATAAGGGTGAAGTGGATATAAAAGAAGGAAAAAATCACGGTTTAAATGAAGATGTTATTCTTCAATTTTTTGGCTCAGCGATCGTTGGGGCAGTGGAATGGTGGTTCAAGAATGGAATGCCTTTGCCAGCTCGTGTCATGGCCGAACAAACGGGGGCTTTGTTAGATAGGAATTTTGAATAGTTGTTGCAGTTTTACTGCATCCTGCACAACCCCCTTTGTTGTTTTGTTGGGCGAATAATCATATCACAAACATTTAGCTTTTTTAAATTGGGCTGTTGTTATCTATTATTTCTATATGCTAGAAAACCGCCTCTACAGAAGCGGTTTATTTTCCAAAGAGTCATTATTGTCGTGCATCATTTTTAACATTGATGTTATCTATGAATTGAGCATCATTTTCAGTAGCAAACTCACTATTCACGTTGCTTAAAATTTGTTCATTGTTATTATGTTTGTCGGTGTGATTTTGGACAAATTTTGCGAAATTAACATTGTTAGGAGAAAAGTTTTTCTCTTGGCTCATGAGAGGCCTCCTTGGTGTTAGTATTAGAATGATGGACATAGCGAGTTGAATATGCACATAAAAATAGAGAAACATTACATGGTTGATATGTCTATGACGAAACGATAGCGTACATCACTACGTAGAACACGCTCATATGCTTCATTTATTTGTTCAGCACGGATGATTTCAATCATAGGAGCAATACCGTGTTTAGCAGCAAAATCCAGCATCTCCTGTGTTTCACGAATTCCACCTACAAGGGATCCAGCAATGCTACGACGACCCATGATTAAAGAAAAAACATGATACTTATCTGCCTCAGCTGGAGCACCGACATTTACAAGTGTTCCATCTACCCGAAGCATAGATAAATACGCATCAACATCTAGATTTGCGGAAACTGTGTTTAATATTAGTCAAATCGACCAGCCAACTCTTTGAATGTAGCAGGATCGCTGGTTGCATAATAATGATCCGCACCCAGCTTTATTGCCTCATCTTTCTTTTTCATACTTTGGCTCAATGCAGTTACTTCGGCACCCATGGCATGTGCAAACTGAACCGCTACGTGTCCAAGGCCTCCAACACCCACAATGGCAACCTTTTTACCTGAACCTATGTTCCAGTGTTTCAAGGGAGAGTATGTAGTGATACCTGCACACAATAGTGGGGCCGCCACATCCAAACCTAGTGCATCTGGTATACGGACAACGAAATCTTCCTTCACAACGATTTTTTGGCTATATCCTCCATATGTCGGATTACGATCATAGTCTAATGAATTGTATGTGCCGATAACACCTTTCGTACAAAATTGCTCTTCACCGCTCTGGCAGTATTCGCATTCGCCGCATGAGTCAACAAAACAACCAACACCAACATGGTCCCCAACAGCAAATTTTGTAACTTTTGGTCCCACTGCTGCCACAACTCCTGCAATTTCATGACCAGGAACCATTGGGAATATTCCACCGCCCCATTCATCATAGGCACTGTGAATATCTGAATGACAAATACCACTAAATTTAATATCAATTAAGATGTCGTCAGGTCTTAATTCTCTCCGCTCTATGGTAGTGCGTTCGAAAGGTGCTTTTGCCTTTGGAGCACTAAGAACACCCGTCGTAGTTGTGTTTTTTTGATTATTAGACATAAAAGACAACACAATCCTTTCTAGCTATCACCGAATAATTCGATTAACAATAATAGATTTACCCTTTTCCTGTTCCCTATACACAATGATAACTAAACACTTTTATAGGAATTGTTCATTATTAGACTAAATAAATCCAATTATCCATTATCTTTATTAATTTTGTTTCTCCAACAATGTTAAAAGTAAAGTTAATATCAATTGCAAATTATGGTTTCGCCGAACCACACTCACAAAATCATTTGCTCATTATTGTTACCAATCGATTCGTTTTCCATCTCTGAAGAATCCCCCGTTTGGTCCTTCAGGTCCAATTGTCGCTAACCACAGGATAGACTCAGCCGCTTGCTTAGGAGCTCTTGGAGCAGATGGTCCACCCATATCTGTACTTACCCATCCCGGATCGACTGCATTTATTTTGATATCACCATTGATTTCTGCTGCTACCAATCGTGTCAATCCATTTAGGGCAAATTTAGACAACTTATAAGCGCCTACTCCTTGATAAGACATCTCGCTCAAAGCCCCATATTCTGAAGAAACATTAATGATTCTCCCATAGCCTTGTTTTTCCATGAGGGGAATAAAGGAACGGATAACATGGTAAGCGCCGAAGAAATTGGTTGTCATTGTTCTCTCCAGAATGGAAGGGTCCATTGCCACTAACTTTTTATTTTCCTCCAGATACACGCCAGCATTATTAATCAATACGTCTAATCTTCCATACCGCTCATTTACTATAATTGCAGCTTGATGGATGCTTTCTTGATTATCTACATCCATCACCACAAACGAAACGTCCAGATTTGATTCCTTAAGTCTTTGCACAGCTTCATGATCCATTTCTGGGTCACGACTTGCCAAAATGACCTTAAAACCATTCAACGCCAATTGCTTGACCAACTCAAATCCAACTCCTCGATTCCCGCCGGTGACCAGTGCAACTTTTATATCTTTTGACATTTAAAATCCTCCATTTCTCGTTCTCAGATTGAGTGGTATCTAAAAATCTAATAGGGGATACTCCTTATTTAGAAAGTTGTTGTGTAGGGGTAAACATGTAGTTTCTTAGTAAAATAGTTACCAAACTTAATATTAATGATAAGAATCCCACCAACACGACGTATTGTGTGCCCATATCCGATATAATTAACCCGCCTACAATGGCGCCAAATGTTGTTCCTAAATTAGCGGATGTTAAAAATAATCCATTTGCGAAATCAGGAGCTTCGGGAGCTGAAGACGTAATCCAATATTGGTTAATATTGCCCCCTATTCCAGCTAAAATTCCCCAAATTAAAGTAATGATAGCCATTGATACGGTAAATTGTCCAAAAAAGAATAATAGGATGTAAACAACTCCCAATGCAAAAGGAAATGTCACTACAGATTTGATCGCATTTTTAGTAAGTAACTTCCCTGCGACAATGCTTCCAATAATATTGGCTCCGCCGTATACGAATAATATTAGACTAATGGTATTGGAAGACATATTCGTAACAGTTTTCAGATAATCTGCAAGATAACTATAAACTCCAAATACGGCTGAGTTTAATAAAATGACAGACACAATCGAAAGCCAAGTAATAGATTTTTTTAATACCGATAATTGTGCTCCGTAAGCAAGTCTTTCCTTAACAGGCATAGAGGGTACAAATAGTAAGGTAGCAACGAATGCCAACATATTTACAATAGCAAAGAATACCATCGCCATTTGTAAAGAAGTTGCACTAGCAATAAAACTTGCGAATGGTACACCGACTACCATACCGGCAGATACTCCTATAAATACTTTGGAAACAGCTTTTGGAGCTTCTTCTTTACTTACTGAGGCAGCCGCTACTGTAAATGCCAACGAACAATAAATGGGATGAAAAAAGGCTGGAATTATCCGAGCCATTAATAGAATGGTAAAGTTAGATGTATATATGGATACAATGTTTCCCAAAACGAAAACACCTAGTACAAGTAACATGACCTTCTTCCGATTTATCCCTGAAAAAAATAAAGGCATCGTTGGACCAGATACTGCAACAACAAGGGCAAAAAAACTCACCAGCCATCCTGCTTTTGATACACTGACATGAAAGTGATCAGCAATGGAAGGCAATATCCCAATAACCCCCATTTCTGTATTTAAGATGCCGAAGACTCCGATGGTTAATATAAATATGAGTAAATTATTTTGTTTTTGCAAGAAAATTCCTCCAACTCTCTTCCTTTAATCGACCTTTTCAATATGAACTGTGAAATCACCATCAATTTTTTCAAAGTTTTCTTTTCCAGATTCAATCTTACCTAGTATAATAAGATCATTTGTGGCATCCCCAAAACCTTTATAAAAAATAGCCAAATTTCCCCAAGGAGAATAATAAGCAAAGTCTCCTTTTTTTGGTTGGTTTCCGGATTGCACATTATCTGCCAATAATCTTTTTTGTAACACACTAATTTTCTCTTTACCTACATAATCTTCTAATGTTATCGTTAACGGCAATTGAGCTAAAAAATCTCTACTTGCTGAATTATCATACATATTCACCATTACTTCCTCGTTGTTAAATGTCAATTTGACTTTAACATCTTCCATAATAACTAAACCTCCATTATCAATTGTTGAATCCTTACTATTCTGTTTGTCCTGCACATCGATTTTAACTATTTGTTCACCACTTGAATTTTTATTTGGAGTAACATCATCATTGTTTTCACTCCCATTATTACTACTTCCGCAAGCTGTAAGAAACGTTGAAATCCCCAATATAGACAAAAGTGTGAATTTAAACCCTTTTCCCACCATTTCTCCTCCTCATTTATCCGTACAAATGGTTTGAAAATAACATGAAGAATAACCAAAAATCTAGAAGTGATTATAAATGCTCTTATTGAACCTATGCCTGAAAAACCGGTCCATAAATTCATTTGATATCCTTCACTTTAAGGCTATTTTAGATTGTCTGTTCTGTGTTTCCTGCTTTTGAATAAATTTCAAAGCATAATGTGTCCCACAAACATAGAATCCCATAATAGATAAGTAGTCAATTAAAAAATTGATAATAGAATTATCATTCGACCAACTACCAAATGGATTATAAATCATTAGCTTAGAACCCATTTCTCTCTCGAAGGAAGCATGCACCCCATAGGCAACAATTAACACCGCCAAAATACGCAACCCAATGGTGCGAATACGGCTAGTGCCGGTAATTCCCGTCATCCTCCGCACTGAATTGATAATCATAAACCAAGAAAATCCTACATGAACTGCCATCATGATAAATCCCCAATAGGCAGTCTGAACATGTAATTGCCGTAGCGTCATGTCGTTTTTTATAGGAATATAGGGAAATAAATCACTTGAAATTAGCACAGCACTAATCATCATCATCGCCATAGTTACAAGAAAAAGTAGATTGATTGCTATTTGTAAAATGCGCCTTAAATTATGCGTTCCCTTTAAAATCAGCTTATACCAACGTCCATTAAAAAAATTATGGACGATAAATAATATAAGTACCACAACACCAACGAATTCATGAATTGTATTTCCAGTAATATAGTAAGCCATTGCTATCAACATGAGAACTGTCATAACAACATCATTTACTAGCTTGAATAACATCTTGCGATTCAAAGAATTCACCTCTTTCTATTGCCTATTCATCACTAAATTGTGTTTTCATTGCAGGCATGCAAATACCTCTTAATGGCAACACAACCATTAGCTTTCATATTGCTTTAAATACATCTTCAATAGAACATCCTGAATTTTTTTCGCTTTTTCCTCATCATCTATTAATTTACTTTCTTCTTTATTTACATCCTTAGAATTCTTCATATGAGCAGTTACCTTCCAGTGATCTGTAGGGATTTCTGCGATTAGGGATTCTGAGCTGCTGTTCTTCGAACTTGTAACTTTTCCTAAATCAAACTCTTTCATTTGATCTAACGAATTTATATATTGATCCCTTTCCTGATTTGCGTGGCAGGAAAAGCAACGTCCAATATTATCTTCAGCCACTTCTCTGTCTGGGGTAAAATGCTGGTATTCCCATTCCCCATTTCGTTCTTCTGGCGAATATTGGGAACCCCAGCCGGTACGCTTTTCCATCACTAAATAGTGTTCAATCTCTCCATCCTTATATCCTACAAGAGTAATAACGGTGCCGCTGGGAAGCTCCTTTCCTTTCTGCACTGCTTCAATCGCTTCCTTACTATTTACGTAGATATCTTCATGAATATCTCCTCGATCGTAAGTGGCAAACACGATCCCCTTTTCAAGATCTTTAGGGAATTTAACAAGATTAGCCCCAGAGCCAATCTCTGCGTATTCCCCAGACTTAGCCACAGAGGAATTTTCTTCTTCTTGAGAAATGACCTTTATTTCAGTATCATTTTCGTTGCATGCAGTAAGGATGAGGGTTAGAAGCAATGCAAATGAATTAATTAGTCGTCTTTTCAAATCGTTTACCTCCTCCAAGTTTCGTTTTATTGTCTCGTAAATTCATTGTGACTGGGACTCTATCTGACTACTAATCCAAGTTGATCATCGTTGTCTTTAGATGGTAGGAAATTACTTTCAACCTCGTTACATTCGCAAGCATAAATAATTTCACCATACGGTAATGAATGACATCATCCTTCAAATGATCTTTACATCGAGCGAGATTACCTCCTGATTTAAACAAATAATTCCTGAAGATTAATTTCAATGAATGGGGATCATCACGAAACTGCCATAAGAAAAAAATTGCCTCAACAAGCTATAAGGCAATTTTTAATCATTCATTAATAGCTCATCCATTAGTTAACTTGTTTCGTTGGACGAATAATGATTTCACTTACCGCAATGTAAGCTTGCACTATATTTTTGATTCTTAAAGATACTCCCAACGAACCCGGTTGACTTTCGTCTGAAAGCTTATGCATCCTCGTAAGTAAGGGATATAGAAAGGTCCCGATAGGCATTGATCTGACTACGAAGCTCTGCAACTTTCTGCTCTGCACCAGCGATAGCATCTGCACCAGCGATCCAGCGTAATGGTGGTTTCTCCTGATTTACGATGGTGATTAAAGCCTTTGCAAGCTTGATTGGATCGCCTTCCTGATTTCCATTTTTTTCTTTCCAGAAAGCCTGGTATTGTGCATTACGCTCGGCGTAGTCATCGATTGATGGCTCAGCAAGGAATGTTGATTCTGGCTCTAAAAATTTGGTACGGAAGAAGCCTGGTTCTACAATGGTCGTTTTGATGCCGAATGGAGCGACATCCTGATGTAACGACTCCATAAAACCTTCAAGACCGAACTTCGAAGCACAGTAAGCGGCATTGTATTCAAATCCAGCTAATCCCGCAAGAGAAGAGATTGAAATAATGTGTCCGGAACGATTCTTACGCATCAAAGGCAACACGGCGCGGGTGACGTTCATTGGACCATAGAGATTGGTATTTATTTGTCGTTCAATCTGCTGTGGGGTCAGCTCCTCGAAGAATCCGCCATAGAAGTTGCCTGCGTTGTTGACCAACACATCAATACGTCCAAATCGGTCTAAAGCCGATTTGACTGCAGCCTCAGCATCTGTTGGGTCCGTAACATCCAACTTCACAATTAACAGATTTTCATCATCGCCGAGAACTTTAGCTACCTTATCAGTATTACGACCAGTCGCGACGACCTGATAACCTGCTGTAAGAGCTGCTTTTACAAACTCAACACCCATTCCACGTCCAGCACCTGTGATAAACCAAACTTTCTTATTGTTAGTCATATTTATTTCCTCCTAGATTGCTCTTGATTTTATTTTTCCACTTGTTGTGTCGGACGGATGATGATTTCACTTACCGCGACCGACGGAACTCAAATTCCACTTGATGCACCCATAATTACAATAACTTTATTTTTAATAGTAGAAATACTAAACACCATCCTTTCTACTGTTGTTATTACTATTTATTCTAGCTACGGCCCTTTGATATAGCCAATGCTTATATCTCATATCATGATATGCTTGATGAGCATTTCAAAAACATATATACTAAAACTTCATAAAGGAGGGTGTTTTTTGGAACTAAGAGTTTTGCGCTATTTTCTTACTGTTGCAAGAGAAGGAAGCATGACAGGTGCTGCAGAAATATTGCATGTTACACAGCCAACCTTGTCAAGACAATTGAAAGACCTTGAACAAGAGTTAGGAAAAAAATTATTTATTCGGAGTAGTCACAGTATCATTCTTACAGATGAAGGAATGCTTCTGCGAAAAAGAGCAGAAGAAATCCTTGATATGGTCGATAAATTAGAGGCAGAGTTTAGTTCCATGGAAGAAACAATAAGTGGTGATGTCTTCATAGGTGGTGGGGAAACAGATGCTATGCGACAGATTGCACGGGTAGTAAAAGATTTACAGTTAAGTTATCCCAATATCCGGTATCACCTCTACAGCGGAAACGAAGACGATGTGACCGAAAGGCTTGACAAGGGATTGCTTGACTTTGGCATTTTAATTCAACCAGCTGATTTATCAAAATACAATTATCTCAATATCCCTGGTAAAGATGTATGGGGCGTTGTTATGAGGAAAGACAGTCCTCTTGCTTTCAAAGATTCCATTCTAGCAGTGGATTTATTAAATGTTCCGCTGATCTGTTCACGCCAGGCTATGAAACAGACATTTTCCAAAAATGAATTTGCAGATTGGTTTGGTGAAGATTTTGATAAATTAAACGTCGTGACTACCTACAATCTTGCCTATAATGCTGCCATTATGGTTGATGAGGGCATTGGTTATGCAATAACTCTTGATAAAATAGTGAATACGTCTAGTGATAGTAACCTTTGTTTTAGACCGCTAGAGCCAAGACTTGAATCTGGCTTAAATATTGTTTGGAAAAAGCATCAGGTTTTTTCCGCTGCTGCAGAGATGTTCAAAAAAAAAATTCAGGCGAATTTTTCAAACTCTTTAAATTGACGAAAGACTCGGCTTCTGTTGGGTTAGTAATATCGATTTTCAAAAATAATAGATAAGCATAATTACTGTGGAATTGGCTGAATAGCTTTTGTGCTGATATCACCTGGAACTTACCACTTAGAAGCCACTATATAAAAGGATGTCCAAAAAGCTAGGCTTTTTGGACATCCCTCGATATTAACATTAGAATTTATCATTTACACCACTCATATTGTACTGATGTCAATCACAAATCGATACTTCACATCTGAAGCTAATACGCGTTCGTATGCTTCGTCAATTTGGTCGGCTGAAATGACTTCAATCTTAGGAACAATGTTATGTTCTGCACAGAAATTTAACATCTCCTGAGTCTCACGGATGCCTCCAATCATTGAACCTGCAAATGAACGACGATGACCGATAAGTGAGAATACGTTAACTGACAACGGCTCCGCTGGTGCACCGACGTTGACCAGTGTACCATCCAGCGCCAGCAACGAAAGGTAGGCACTAATATCGATCTTAGCGCTAACTGTATTTACAATTAGTTCGAACGAACCGGCCAGTTTCTTAAACGTCTCTGGATCGCTCGTGGCATAGTAGTTGTCAGCGCCGAATTCCAAGCCATCATCCTTTTTCTTCAATGATTGTGACAGAACGGTAACCTCGGCACCCATGGCATGTGCAATTTTAACAGCCATATGACCAAGACCGCCCATACCAACAACCGCTACTTTCTTACCTGGACCAATTCCCCAATGATTTAGTGGAGAATATGTTGTAATACCTGCGCAAAGTAATGGTGCTGCCGCGGCAAGCTCAATGCTATCAGGTATTCTGACTACGAAATCCTCAGTTACGACAATGTGGGTAGAATAACCACCTTGAGTTGGCTCGCCGTATTTGTCAACACCAGCGTAGGTGGGTACATTTCCATTGAGACAGTATTGTTCTTCTCCTTTACGGCAATTTTCACATTCGCCACAGGAGTCAACCATACATCCGACCCCTACCCGGTCACCGAGCTTGTACTTTGTGACCTCTGCTCCTACAGCTGTGACAATACCCGCAATCTCGTGTCCAGGTACGAGTGGATAGTTCACGGGACCCCATTCGCCATGAGCAGTATGGATGTCAGAATGGCATATGCCTGCATATTTAATTTCAATCAGAACATCATGCAAATCAAGGTCTCGTCTTTTAATTTCAGCAGCTCGAAACGGTTTGTCTGGACCGTCTACAGCTCGCGCTTTAGCAGTTATCATAAAAAAACCTCCAATAATTTATATTTTTCAAGAGAATGGCTTGTACCGGATATAAATGAAGAACTCAGGTTAAAATTCCCCTTCATTCCCTTCTATCCCTACTTTTCTCTCCTGCAAAACAATATTAATCCTTATAGTTAACTCTAGGTCAAGAGATTAGTTTAGTTTATTTTTGAAGATCCCCGACCACAATGGTTTCAAACCAACTGTCAATAGCTATAACTACCTCTATTCTTTTATTACTAAGTATTTCTCCGTAAAACAGAGACAAGTTATAATTTCCTGTAAGGTGACTTTGACATTATGAAAATACCATGATAAAATCTCCTCATTCATAGAGTTAACTTGAAGTCTATATCATTAAGAATAGGAGAAAAATGATGAAGACATATTCTATAAGCGAAGTTGCAAAAGAATTAAATCTTACAGTTTATACCTTGCGTTACTACGACAAGGAGGGTCTAATTCCTTTTGTAGAACGGACACCCAGCGGAACACGATTGTTTAAAGAATCCGATATCGACGCTTTAAAAGTAATTGAATGTCTGAAAGCAACCGGGATGCCTATTAAGGAAATTAAAACTTTCATTGATTGGTGTTCTGACGGGGATTCCACGTTGAAACAAAGATATGACATGTTTTTAGACCGAAAAGCTCATGTTGAAGCACAGATGGAAGAACTAAAAAAAACAATGGAAGTCATCGAGCATAAAAGCTTATATTACAAGACTGCATTAGATGCCGGAACGGAAGATATTCATAATAATACTAAAATAGGAATCTCCATTTCTAATTAACAGAAAGTCCCCTGTATATCATAAATGTGGATATGAAATACAGGTGACTCTATTTATATAATTTACTACCAAATAGGAAAAGGATTTGGCACAGACATTTAGATATCTCGAGAGCATAAATAGAAAAATTTATGATGCCATGGTTTAATTAAAGAATGGAGAACTTTTAAATTTGAGTCTTTCGTTTGACTTGAACTTAACTTTAACTTATATCTTATTTAGAAGGGCCTTTGCCTAAAGTCCCTTCTTTCACACGAACTTAGAACTAACGCAAAATTTATATCTAAAGGAAATAAAAATACAAGGAGAAGAAAATGCATGAAACAACACAATCCTTTTTTGTTAGCACTGAATATTCGAATGGACTTGAATCGATTTACTTTATTCAGTTTCTTAAACTTGATAACATTAATTGATTGATCAACATCTGTTTATAATATAAATAGCAACAGAATGCTTGCAATCATAAATTCATGCAATTTGTTGATTATTGAACAAATCAATCCATTTTGTTTAATATCTTAAGAAAAAGTAGAAACCTACCATATACCAAAAGGATAAAAATAACAAATAAGGCCAACGCTTTGAATTACATAAAGCATTGACCTAAGGCTTTTTATTTTAAAAAAGATGTATTAAATCCGTTCCGCTGTTACTTCTTTTTCTTTATCTACTTAATTGTTTCACTTTTAATGGCTTGTGTTCCTTACTTACTTTGATGATTTCCCCGATAATACTGATGGCAATTTCTTCTGTTGTTTCCGAGCCCATTTCCAATCCGATTGGGGAATGGACCTGATCCAACTGCTCTTGTGTGACTCCTTCACTTTTTAATTTTTCAAAAATGGTTATGACCTTGCGTTTGCTGGCAACCATCCCAACATAGGCAATCGGAAATTGCAGTGCTGTTTTTAAGACCATATCATCACCATCTTTTGTAACTATCACCACATATGACTTTTCATTTAGGTTGGCTGCGAGTATGGCCTCTCCAATATCTTCGTTCACAAAAAGGTTCGTCGCGTTCGGAAAGCGTTCCTTCGTACAATAGCCCACGCGATCATCGACAATGCAATAAGGATATTCAAGGGAATCAGCCAGCTTGGATAACGCATAGGCTAAATGACCGGCTCCAGCCAAAACGAGTTCCGGCCTGCTGGTATAAACCTCAATAAACACCCTCAACGTTCCGCCACAACTCATTTGAATTCCATCTTTTGCATGTCTATTTAATTTGTATTCAACGATTTTCGATTTACCCATTTGGAGCGCCTTTACACTCTCTTCGATGATATAATGTTCAGCCAAGCCGCCTCCGACCGTGCCTTCAATCGACCCATCATGGTATACAATCATTTTTCCAACATGCCTGGGAGTTGAGCCCTTTGATTCAATGATCATGGCTAAGGCAAAGGTTTCGTTTTGACGGTTCAGTATGGCTACTTTTTCCATCAGTAGCATGAATAAGCTCACCCCTTTTTTTGAAAAAATTAATTCGGTTGATATTGCTTCAAGGTAAGAAAATAACGTAAAAGATTTAACGCGACTGTTTTTCGGTAAGTCGCAGTGGAGCGCTGATCGTCGATTGGTCTAATGATCTTATCGAAAGCTGCCACAATTCCAGCGATGTCTGCTTTGGCTAATGGTATTGTCTTTCCAAGCAGCGTCTTCTCAATATCAATGGAACGAACCATCGTTGGTCCGACCGCCCCGAAGGCAAACCGTACATCATCGATTCGAGCATCATTGATCCGGATATATCCTGCAAACCCTACTTTGGCAATGGCATCTGCGTTGCGGTTGCCGACTTTCTCAAAAACGACATGTGCACCTTCTGCTAATACGGACGGCAATATAACTTCTACCAAAATCTCATTTTGATAACGCTGTACCCGTCGTGGACCTTGAATAAAATCGCTAATCTCAACGATTCGATCACCATTTACGGAGCGCAACAGAAGCTTTGCATTGTATACATATAATAAAGGAAGTGTGTCACCAGCTGGAGAGGCGTTGCAAATATTCCCACCTAATGTCCCTCTGTTTCTTATTGCCGGGGCCGCAATGGTTTTAATGGCATTTTTTAATGGCATGGGAATGAACGGATGTTCAAGTAATTCACTATAGGTACAGCAAGCACCGATGTGAAGATCCTTCTGATTTTGATACACTCGCTTTAGTTCAGAAAGATGATCAATAAAAACAAGGGGTTTTGGGAGTTTCAGAGGTACTCCCCTACCACTTTTGTGAAGAACCATGACATCAGTGCCGCCGGCCATGATTAAACAGTCTTCTCTATTCAATTGACTCAACGTTTGGTCTAAACGATCGAAGCGATACGCGGTTATTTTCTCTACCATAAGCCGTCACCTTTTTTAGCTGCCTGATTGATCGCATCAACAATCATATTGTAGCCCGTACATCGGCACAGATTTCCAGATATACCTTCACGTATTTCAGCCTCTGAAGGCTGAGGATTTTTAGATAGCAAAGCTGCACTTGCCATAATCATCCCCGGAATGCAATAGCCGCATTGCACTCCCCCTGCTAAGCTATAGCTCTCATCTAAAATCTTAAATTGTTCCGTTTCAAGTATCCCTTCTATCGTTTGAATATCGGCACCATCAATTGAGCCAATGGGAATAAGGCAGCTGTTTTGTAGGAGGTTATTCACAAAAACACTGCAGGCGCCGCATTCCCCTTCTCCACAGCCTTCCTTTGTACCGATTAATTCAAAGTCATCTCTTAATAAATCTAGTAATCTTGCTGTAGCAGGGGCGTCCGTTTCTACGGTTCTTCCATTTAGGGTAAATTTCATCAACCCTCTTCACCTTCTTTCATCGAAAGACTTTCAATAATGACTTCTGGTGTTATTGGAATTTGCTGAAAAGAAGTTTGCAGTGCATCCTCGATCGCCGCTTGGACGGCGGGAGCGCCGCCGATTAACGTCAATTCACCTGCGCCCTTCGCCCCGTATGGACCATCAGCATAGGGGTTATCAAAGACCTTGCTTTCAATTGTAACAACGTCCAATGAAGTCGGCGGTCCATAATCCGATATGCTTTTTTGTTGGATCTTACCTTGCTTTGACGTCATCTTTTCTAAATAACCGTATGCTAACCCTTGAGCCAAACCACCGTCAATTTGGCCTTTCATAATCCGTTCATCGATGACCTTCCCCACTTCATAATTGCCGTATACTTTTTCTAACTTTACGTTTCCTGTTAACGTATCGACTTCCAATTCAACGATATTCACACCCCATGAATAAGCTGGGTAAGCATCTCCAGTGAAGGTTTTCTCGTCCCAAGGGATCATTTCACGGTGAACATAATGCTCTACTACTTCCTGTTCCACCCCTGTTTGCCACTGAACCTTCAGTTTTTTTGCGGCCCGTTCAAGCAATTTTCCGACAATCATCGTCGTCCTGGAGGCGACGGTCGGACCGGAGTCGGGTACCTCTTTTGTATCGGGATAAGGGTACAAAACATCTTCATACGGGAGGTTTAGTTCTTTGGCGACAATTTTACACAGCGTCGTCAAAATGCCTTGTCCCATATCGGAATTGGAGATTTTTAGCATAACTTTGCCGTCCTTTGATTTAACCAGCTTCACCGTTGCTTTAATATGGTCTCGTTCGCCACTGCCTGTAAATCCACAGCCGTGGAGGAACAGCGAGGTTCCAATGCCTTTTTTATAGCGCTGACTTTGTTGATTGAAACGCTGAAACTCCTGTTTTTTCTTTTTGTATGCTGACGAATTGAGCAGGTCCTCAATCATTTCTTCTACTAATATTGGATCGCGGAATATACCTTTGGTGATGGTGGGGTCTCCTTGTTTAACGAGGTATTTTCGTTTATATTCAAGTGGTTCGATGTTTGCCAGTTTACTAAGATGTCCGATATGACTTTCGATTCCGGCGAAGCTTTGTGGAGCACCAAAGCCTCTGAAGGCGCCATTCGGAACGGTATTGGTTTTTAAGACATAGCCTTTTGCATGAAAATGCGGAATTTTATAAACACCGGCACTGTTTATTAATGCACGCTGCAGTACGACAGAACTCAACCCGACATTCGCTCCGCCATCGAGATAGATGTCAATACACAGGCTCAAAATATTTCCTTCCTCATCAAGGGCAGTTCGATAATTGAGTTTGGCCGGATGCCTTTTCGTCGTAACTACCATATCCTCCGAACGGTCGAAGACGAGCATCACCGATTTTTTGACTGCCTTTGCTGCAACGGCTACGTGACAAGCCATCATCGAAGGAAAATCTTCTTTTCCGCCAAAACCTCCGCCAGTAGGGCTTTGAACCACTCTGACTTCATCGTCACCACAGGCTAACGCGCTTAGCAAGGCATTTTTTATATAATACAGACATTGCATCGATCCCTGGACTTCAATTTCATCCTCCTTATATATGGCGAGCATACCTTGTGGCTCAAGGTAGACATGCTCCTGATAACCCGTATCATATTCTTCTTCAATTATTTTGTGAGCTCCCTGCTCGATCGCTGAAATGGTCTCTAAGCTTTCCCCGAATTCATAACTTGCCATATTGACCCCGGCTACAGATTTTTGCTTGATCGCTTCGTCCAATGTATAGATAGGTGGATGTTCTTCAAATTCAATCTCTACTTCATTTAACAAACGGTACAAGATATTCAGGTCTTCTCCTACGAGCATCAGAATTGGCTCACCAATATAATTGACCCACTCATTGGCAAAAATGGGCTGATCTTCTTTGATAATTTTGACATAATTCGGACCAGGGATATCCTCTGCTCCAACCGCTTCATATCCTTCCGGAAGGTTTGGTAATTGGATGGAGATGATTTTTCCATATGCAACCTGAGACCTAACCAAAACACCATAAACCATATTTTCCACTTTCACGTCGCTAATATAGGGCAGCTGGCCCGATACTTTTCCTGTATGATCCTTTTTGGGCACTGAGGTACTTATGTCTTTGAGACTCATTGGAACAACACCCTTCGACTCATTTTTTTCAAGGGGGACATATGATAAATAGAAACCTCTTCCTACATTTTTATAAATGAGATTGTTATTTTATGATTAATTTTGATTCAAGTATCTCGTAGTATTTAATTATATTTTTATTTCGGGAAACTTTACCTATTTATGTAAGAATTTTTGACAAAGTATTTTCATTTAACTTGCTTGTTCTTTTCCGTTTCATCAGTCTAGGTAGAATTAAACCACTAATTAAAAAAAGCAAAAATATACAAGTTGTGCATGATAACTTGTATATTTTAGGCTTTTTAATCTTGTGCCTTATTATGTTAAAGCTACCCGTTACTTAACAACAGAAAAAAGGGCTCTACTCCTATTGAAGTAAAGCACCCGTTAGCTGAAGAAGAAAATCAACACATCTCTTATATCTATGTCATTTTTTCCGTCAACAACTACCCTTTCTAAAACAACTTCTAAAGGAAGCTCTCTTTATATTAAAACCACAATCTTTTATGATAATCATATTCAGAGATATCGTAATTCTCTTCTCTTTCTTTTTTTGGGGTACACTCTTCACAAGGTTCTTCCGACTGGTTATGTTCACATTGTTCTAATAAAAGTTCCATTGTTTGTATCCCCTCTCCTATTTCTTACTATCTATATTAATGGAAGCGGTTACATTTGTCAGGTGCTTTTTATTGGAAAATAATAAATCGTGTTATTAGATTTGTGATGAAATAAGAGTGAAACAATCATAAAATTTTTCTGTTTTTGAATCTGGTAATTTGGACAGTTCCGTCAATCTCTTTGATTCCCTCATAAGCCTTCCTATTCCAATCCCTTTAAATAGGCATTTCTAAACATAATATGAAAATCCGAATTTTCTCCGAAATATCGCTTAAAGCCTTCTAAAACTTTTTCTTTAATTATTAAACAATCGCACCCGTTAGCTGAATAAGAAACTATTCAATTATTTTCAAAATTCGGATGGAACAAATACGATTGGATATTGTTCTCCTAACTGTTTCTTCACCTCTTGGAGTAGTTGCAACCCTTTTTCATTGTGATTTCCCACTAGTTGTAATCCATTTTCTTCTAATAAATCGGTTTCTAAATCAATCCATTTTCCATACTCCGATACCCAATCCATTAACTGTTCCCTCAATTCATCTGTCAAAGGGAATTCCTCTATATCAAGATTTTCACCACAATCGTTACACCAAATCGAATCCGCCACAAAATCAGCTTCGAATTTATATGAAGTATGTTTGCAGTTTCTTCTTTTTTTCCAAAACATTATTTATTCTCCATTTCAAATTTATAAATAAAAATTGCAAATACGCAATATCACAATTATATCTCAACGCCTGATATTCCGTCTGCCTTATTACACTAAACTGCCCGTTAAGTCGAATAAGAAAAGGGATCGCCGCAGCTATCCCTGTCTTAAACTCCTGCACCCGTTAGCACCATAAGGAAAACAATTTTATAGGAATTTGAGATGATGGAATAAGTGAGTTTTTCCATTCCATTCAATTATACATAGCTCAACACCTAAAACTGCTGTTTCTCTAATTTATTGAGATTTCGAAAAAAACCAATCTTCAATTCCACACCCCCATAAATTGTCACATTAATTAATATTCCACCTCATCTTATTTATTCCCTGCTTAACACTCCTATTGAAGTAACCTGCCCCTTTAGTGAAAGATGAACATGGCAACAAATGGCAGTTCGATCCTCACCTATCCTTAGGTTTGTGAACTTAAAATAAGTGTTCTATTTGACCTTTTTAAATTATAATCGTAATTACGGAGGTGTAGTAATAGTGAATAAAAGTCATGAACTACTATATGGCTGGACGCTGATAGCACATAAATCTTACAAGCTGTTTTCAAACGAAAATTCCTATGCACTTATAGATCAGGATAATGATGTTGCTATGCAGTTTACAGCTACAGAACAAGAGTTGGAAATAATTCATTCTAACTACAATTTGCGGTTTAAAGTGATTCCAGCATTTAAGACGATAAAGGTACTAAACGTACCTGAGGAATTTTAGTCAGGTTAGGATTGATTGACAATGGGACTTTTAGATAAATTCTTCGAAAAAAAGCAGAAAAGGATAAAACCCATTTTTTATTTACAGCTTGTTTTAATTATTGACTGTTAGCGGCGGTGCTGCGGGCGCTATGGTAGGCTCTATGTTTGGACCACTTGGTACTGTTGCTGGCGGTCTTGCAGGCGGTGCGCTTGGTAACCAAGTTGGCGAGGGTGCTGGCGGAGATAACAATGCTGCTGCTAACAACCGTAATGCGAGTAATAATAGCGGTTCTATGAACGAGTAGTAAATCTAAGGGGCGTGAGGAATCCTCAGCCCTCCCTTTATTAAAAAAAGAAATAGGCTGTGTTCAAACAACAACTAGAACAGATTATAAACATTTATACATTTTTAAATCCTCTATTAATTCATTAAACGATGATTCTTCGTATTCTTCAACTGTACATAGTAATTTTCTAAGCTCCAAGTAGTTTCGCCGAAAAAGCGACCAATTATGGCAGCCTTAATCTTAAACTCAAGCACCCTTTACTTTAAGTGTAAATCTTCACAAACTTACCTTTTATTAAGGAAAAGGCGATGCCTATTTAGAGCATCGCCGTCGTTCATTCATATCAATTAAGTGGGTAGATTCACTACAATAAGGAACGATAATAACCCGATATTAAAAATGCCCCCAGAGTTTTTACCGTTCTTGATTTGTTGGTCGAATAATCATCTCATTAATAGCAACATCAGCTGGTTGTTCAATCGCAAAGGCAATGGCACGAGCTATTGCTTCAGCTTCAATCGCACCTTCATAAATTTTATCGATTCCAGGTTTCAAATCCATATCTGTGATCGATTCTGTTAATTCACTCTTAACAGCCCCTGGTGAAATAATCGTGGAACGAATATTGTTTCCAGCCTCTTCCTTACGTAGACCTTCAGAAATAGCACGCACGGCGAACTTCGTTCCAGCATAAACGGTGCTCCCAGGACCAACAAAGTGTCCGGCTACAGAAGAAAGATTGATAATATGACCTGATTTTTGTTCTCTCATTGATGGAAGCACAGCCGCAATTCCATAAAGAACTCCTTTAATGTTTACATCAATCATCTTGTTCCAATCATCAACTTTTTTCTTGTAAAGAAATGAATGCGGCATAACGCCTGCATTATTGACTAGTACATCTATTTTTCCAAACGTTTGAAGCGCATCTTCAGCTAACTCTTCCATTTGTTCATGCGAAGTGACATCCGTTACTTTATAAACAACCTGACCACCGTAACTTTTAATTTCTTCTTGTAATTTCTTTAAACGATCTTCCCGGCGAGCTGCTAAGACCAGCTTGGCACCTTTAGATGCAAGCTCCTTTGCAGTAGCCTCCCCAATCCCACTAGAAGCACCCGTAATAATAACAACTTTATCTTGAATATTAGACATACTGAATTAATCCCTTCTTTTAAGTTATTTGCTCACTCTTTTTGCGTAATCAGAACCTACAGGATAACGATCTCCCACAATCTCTATTTTAGAGAGTGCGTTATTCAAATCTTTTAGTTCCTCAGTTGAAAGCTCCACATCCACTGCACCAATATTTTCTACCAGTCGCTCAAATTTACGAGTACCAGGAATCGGAACAATCCACTGCTTCTGAGCAAGTACCCATGCTAGTGCAATTTGAGCCGTCGTTGAGTTCTTTTCTGCAGCCACCTTCTTTATTAATTCCACTAAAACCTGATTTGCTTCAAGATTCTCTGATTGGAAGCGAGGCTGTTTGCTGCGGAAGTCGTCGCTCCCGAATGTTGTATTCTTATCAATAGTTCCAGTAAGGAATCCCTTGCCCAGCGGGGCAAATGGTACAAAGCCAATCCCTAAATCTTCAAGGATAGGTAACAATTCATTTTCAGGACTTCTCCACATCATTGAGTATTCACTTTCAACTGCCGTGAGAGGCTGAACAGCATGCGCACGACGAATCGTTTCCACCCCTGCTTCAGAAAGTCCCCAATGTCTGATCTTGCCTTCCATGATTAGGTCTTGTATTACTCCAGCCACTTCTTCTACTGGCACAGTTGGGTCAACACGATGCTGATAATATAGGTCAATCGTTTCGATTTTAAGTCGTTTGAGCGAGCCTTCGACTGATTTCCTAATAGTCTCAAGTTTGCTGTCAAGCACCTGCTTGCCGTCTTCCATTTTAATGCCAAATTTAGTTGCGATGACCACCTTTCCCTTAAATGGGGCAAGTGCTTCACCTACCAACTCCTCATTGTGATGATCTTTCCCATATACTTCTGCAGTGTCGAAGAAATTAACACCACGTTCAACCGCCGCATGGATTAAAGATATTGCCTCTTTCTTTTCTGGAATTGGACCAAAACTTTGACTCATTCCCATGCAACCTAACCCAATTGCAGAAACTTCTAAACCGCTTTTTCCTAATTGACGCTTTTTCATTATTTATCTTCCTCCTTTTTATCAGCAATTAATTGATGAAATTTGGTTGCTTCGCTAGAATTAGTTGTTAATCCCATATATTTCATATGGAAACGCCGACGAAAGCAGCCACTTTATCAAGAATGCAGAAATAACGAATTGTGAGGTGCCAACCAAGAAGCTGATGAGTGTTAGCATGTATATTTTCTATGTGTTAATCATGGTTTCTATTTAGGTTAAAAATAAAGATGTGAAATAACTTGCATCCTCATTATGCAACAAATGAAATCGCGACTGGTATCACAATCGTACCAAATGATTGCATAATCCTCTCAAATCCATTACCTAAAAGGTGAATTAGCATTATAATGGGACCATCACGGATGAAGACAAAGGAGGATTTTATGTTTGAACAATTATATAGACAAAGAGTTGAGCTCACCAAAATCATAGAAGGTCACATAGGACAGGACGGTTCTCACATGACTGCTATTCCGTCTTTATTTTTCTCTCGATACTCTAATGAAACTGGACCAAATTACGGAGTTTACAAGCCTTCCTTATGCATTGTGGTTCAAGGGATGAAGGAGGTATTACTGTCACAAGAGCGTTTTCAGTACGGTCCTGCCGATTACCTTGTTGCATCCGTAAAGTTACCAATAACCGGACAAGTGACAGAAGCCTCTTTCCAGGTTCCGTACTTGGCTCTAAAAATTGAATTTACAGCGAGTCAAATTTTAGAGGTGTTACGTGAATCTGAAATGGGTGTTGATAAGAAGGAGAATGCTAAGCGAGGTATGTATGTCAGCAAAATAGAGCCATTTCTGCTTGACACGGTAACCAGATTAGCTCGACTCCTAGATAATCCGAAGGATATCCCGGTACTTGCTCCTCTAATTATGAAAGAAATCATCTATAGGGTTCTGCAAGGAGAACATGGGGGGATGCTTAAACAAATTGCAATAGAAGGAAGTTCTGCCAATCAAATCAGTGACGTGATCGAATATATCATGAATAACTATGGAAAGTCTTTTAAGATTGAGGAACTTGCGGAAATAGCAAATATGAGTGTTTCTTCACTTCATCGACACTTTAAAGAGGTAACAGCGATGAGCCCAATCCAATTCCAAAAACAACTCAGACTTCAAGAAGCCCGGAGCCTGTTATTATCCGAATCAGCGGATGCAGCAGATGTTGCATTCCGGGTTGGTTATGATAGTCCATCACAATTCAGCCGTGAATATTCCCGCATGTTTGGTTTACCACCTAAAGAAGATATAAAGCGCCTAAGGGAGAACTATGGCGAAACGATAAACGAATGAATCCCCTGCCTAATGGTGGGGGTTCCTTTTGTGTGGGGAAAAGGAAAAATTTCTAAGGAGATGCATTTACCTGGAAAATTGCCTAACTAACAATATAAATGGAAATTCTAAATAATTACACTAAACTAAACTCCCTTTAGTTCAAAAAGAAAGCTGCCAACTCTGGCAGCCTGGTTTTTCAACTCTGCCTTACTTTAAGTACAATCCTTCACACAAAATGCAACTTATTGTATAGTAAGAGACACTATTTCTAGTTAAAGCACCTTCTCATGTATTAGTCCCTTTCTTCTTCACTAATGTTTGGTAGTTTTTCAATGGATTCTAGCAGTATCCCCACTTGTTCTTCCATCACATGAGGTGGATAAGGCATTTCATTCGTGAACCACCATTCCACTGCCCCAACGTAAGCAGTTCCAAAAAATTGAAGAATAACATCTTCGCTTAAACCACGATACTTTCCTTTTGTTATATTCCATCCATTCTTTATATCCTCGATGACAAACTCAAGGAATTGGCTACGGAAGAAAGGAGCTCCTTTACTGGCTAACAACGCCGAAAAAAATGAATAATTACTTTCAAAGTATTCGAACCAGCTCACACTTCCATCTAATTCATCCGTTTCAGATTCTGATTCACACATTTCCCGTAGTTCGTTAATATGTTCTTCAATTAGTTTATCAAGCAGATCAAATTTGTCCATGTAATGAAGATAGATGGTTCTCCGATTTACATTTGCCCTGTCAGCAATATCCTGTATCGTGATCTGATCAAAATTTTTTTTCAGACATCAGTTCAATAAAAGCTCTTTTTATTGCTTCTTGAGATCTGAGTATTCTTCTATCAACCGTAGACATTATGTGCGTCACCCATCCTTCTTAAAAATAAATACACAATTCTAATCAATTTGTGCACTAATACACGAATCTTGGTAATTTAGTGATTGTTAAAAGTCTTTTTCTGTTTAAAATTATACACAGATGTGGTTTAAATCATCAATATGAATTATATAAAGGAGACGATGGAAAAGAAACAAAAAATAGTCAATAACCACATTAATTTTTAGAAAGAAGGTGTATGTAATGGGTAAACAAAATAGTTTTCTCATACTTATATTGACCATAGGAGTTTTCGGTATCTTAACGACTGAGATGGGTGTGATTGGGATATTGCCTTCAATTGCTGAGCACTTTGATATAAGTGTATCTAAAGCAGGTCTGCTAGTGAGCCTCTTTGCACTTGTTGTCGCAATATCTGGACCTATTATGCCGTTATTGTTTTCAGGAATAAATCGTAGGACGGTAATGCTACTCGTACTTGGTATTTTCGTTGTAGGTAACATTGTCTCAATGTTTGCATCTAGCTTTACTGTTTTGCTAATAGCTCGTGTAATTCCAGCCTTTTTTCATCCAATATATTGTTCATTGGCTCTGACAGTAGCTGCTACGTCTGTTAGCAGGGAAGAAGCTCCAAAGGCTGTTTCTAAAGTGATCATGGGAGTAACCGCAGGTATGATACTTGGTATACCAATCACTAATTATATTGCTAATCATACTTCCATAGAAATGGCGATGTTATTTTTTGCCATCGTAAATATTATTGCCTTCCTAGCTACATTGGTATTTGTGCCATCTATGCCTGTTAAGGAAAGACTTTCTTATGGAGCTCAAATTAGCGTATTGAAAAAGCAAATTGTTTGGTTAGCCATTGCTACAGTGGTGTTTTTAGGTTCAGCAACTTCGAGCATTAATACCTTCATTACAGAATATCTTGAAACCATTACGAATATATCGGGGAACACCTTAACTTTTGCGTTATTTTTATTAGGGGTAGCAAGTCTTATTGGAACCCTTATAGGTGGCAGGCTACTTACTAGAAATGCCATTAAAACTGCAATATCTTTTCCAATTGTATTAGAATAGTTCATTTAATTTCATTCTTTACAGGGAAGTCCATCGGACCTATGATGATAACAATTTTCTTGTGGGGGATATTATTTGCTATAGCAAATAATGTTAGTCAATATTGGATCACCTCTGCGGCTCCAGAAGCTCCTGATTTCGCAAATGGATTGTTTTTATCGTGTGGTAATATAGGGGTAACAATTGGTACAGCAGTAAGTGGATTATTAATTTCAGGAATGGGCACGCAATATATCGTATTAGGAGGATTATTATTCTTGCTATTGGGCTTAGCATCTATTGTTTTGAGTAGCTACATGTTCAATCCTAAAACAAAACAACTTGCTAGCTAAGGTATCTTTGGTTTTGAATTAAGGTAAAGACATGAAGACCATTACTACGTTAGATACGAAAGAAGAAGCGTGTTCTTTTCACATAGAGACCCTGACTTCGTGGAATGGCTCGGTAACGTTAAATTTGATATTTAAAAAACTAGTCTTTTTTTCAAGAAGGATAGAGAAAACGCTGAATAGCATCGTTTAAGAAAAATTACTTTTTTTAGAGGAATCTTGCTTGAGCTTTTTTAGGAACAACCTATAATCTCTTAGGAAAAAGGGGTATTAAGATGAAATATACAAAACTAGGCAATACTGGTTTGGATGTATCTAGGCTTTGTCTTGGATGCATGGGATTCAGTGATGCTAAGAGTTGGGTTCACCCATGGGTACTTAATGAGGAAAGCTCTCGTCCAATCATAAAAAAGGCTTTGGAACTTGGTATTAATTTTTTTGATACAGCGAATGTATATTCACTTGGAACAAGTGAAGAAATTCTAGGACGAGCTTTAAAAGATTATGCTAATCGTGATGAAATTGTACTTGCGACGAAGATTCACGGTCGTATGCATGAAGGTCCAAATGGTGCGGGTCTCTCCCGAAAAGCCATCATAAGTGAAATTGATAAGAGCCTTAACAGACTTGGAACGGATTATGTAGACCTTTATATCATCCACCGCTGGGATTACAATACCCCAATTGAAGAAACGATGGAAGCATTGCAAGATGTGGTGAAAGCTGGGAAAGCAAGATATATTGGTGCTTCTGCCATGTACGCATGGCAATTCCAAAAGGCATTACACGTAGCGGACAAAAACGGATGGACTAAGTTCGTGTCAATGCAGAATCATTTAAACCTCATTTACCGTGAAGAGGAGCGAGAAATGCTACCACTTTGTAAGGAAGAAAAGATTGGGGTCACACCATATAGCCCACTCGCTTCAGGAAGATTAACGCGTGATTGGTCGGAAACAACGCATCGTTCAGAAACGGATCAAATTCAAAAATCTAAATATGATGCGACCGCTGATGCCGATAGATTGGTTGTAGAACGAGTTGCAGCCATTGCAGAAAAACATGGTGTTCCACGCATCCATATCGCGCTTGCTTGGTTACTGCAGAAAGAAACCGTAACGTCACCTATTATTGGTGCCACAAAAATATCTCATCTTGAAGATGCCGTAGGTGCCCTATCGATTATGTTAACACCAGAAGAAGTTGCTTTTCTTGAAGAACCATATGTACCACACCCAATAGTTGGTCATAATTAATTGAGTTTAACAAAATATTGCTAAAATAAAAAACCCGGTTTCCTTTGTAGGAAAATCGGGTTCTTATAACTTTGTGAAGGATCGTACTTAATACAGATAGGTAAGGCTTTGAAGTTATCGCCACCTTTTCCCCCTGTTCACACCGTACGTGCGACTTTCACCGCATACGGCGTTCCAACTAATCCAATTCATTCAATTCTATGTATTTGTTTTGGATGAT
>NZ_JAGGQY010000075.1:0-33612 GCF_018613105.1 Bacillus sp. ISL-77 | reverse complement strand
CTGCAATTTAAAGTATTAATTTTGTTTTTTTTCAAGCAGAAGACGGCATACGGAAATTCATGGGCGTCTCGGGGGCTCGGAAAAGTGTATTTCCTCACAAAGTTAAAAAGTCGATGTCCCGATAAGGAACATCGACTAGCAGTATCATTAGTATTAGCAATAACTAATGAGCAATCGGCATTTTATCTTTTGCCAAGGGACAGGATGAATTGACATTTTTATCATTTTGCCAATTGGAAGGGTTGGTATCATCCGGGATTACTTCATTTATAATGTCACGATAGTGTTGTTCTTTATTAGTAATATATTCTGCCATTGATTTAATTTCTTCTAATTGAGCTAGAACCAATTCTTTTTGCTTTAATATTATTTCATAACGTTCCTGAATAGTAGAACCGCCTTCCAAACACAGGTCTACATATTTTTTGATGTCCTCCACTGACATACCACATTTTTTTAATTTTTTTGCTCCTGAAAGCCATTGTATAGAGTCGTCATTAAAAATTCGATTATTATTTTTATCACGTTGTAAACTTGGAACTAATCCCTTATCAGTGTAAAAGCGAACAGTGTGTTGAGTTAAATCAAGTAATTTGGCAACTTCTTTTACAGTGTACATGTTAGCCCTCCCTATATTTCAATGAATTATATAATATTAAATATTTGACTTCGTGTAACACGAAGATAGTAAGGTGATAATACTTTAAATTCTTACGATTGTAAATCCTATATGCTGAACAAAAAAAAAAGAATTTTAAATTATTGACTTCGTGTAACTCGAATGTTGTATAGTTACAAATGTTCAAGGTTCTGTTCTGTAATTAATCCCATAATAAATCATGTAGGTTAAGGGATCTTTCAAAAGAATTTAAATAGAGAATTACAAAGGAGGGTAATAAAAAGTGATTAAAACTATTGACCTCGTGTAACACGAAGGTGATAAAGTGATAATACTTTAAGTTCTCAAGATTGTAAACCCATAAATACAGAACAAAAAAGTAATTTTAAACTATTGACTTCGTGTAACTCGAAGGTAATATAGTTATACTTGCTTAAGGCTTAATTTATAAAATTCCTATGATTATTCGTTTAATGTAAAAACAATTTATAAGGAAAGCACCTTAAAGAAATATTTTAAGAAAGTTAAATAAACAGTTGCGACAGTATATTAACGAGGCTGTCACAGCCGTTAGATTATTAGGAGGTTTCATCATGTCCAAAATATCCACCAACTCCGACCGCCGGATGACCCCGGCGAAAACAATCATCTTCGCGATTGCCGCAGGGCTGGCAGTCGGGAATCTTTATTTGTCTCAACCGCTGTTCCAGATTATCGCCTCGTCTCTCGGCGTCTCATCATCGACCGCTGCGATGCTGGTAACCGTCACCCAGTTTGGATACGCGCTTGGGATATTCCTCCTAGTGCCACTAGGTGATGTTCTTAATTTACGTCGGCTAATTCCACTGATTCTGAGTCTATCAGCAGTGATGCTTATGGTCTCCGCCATAGCACCGACTTTCTCCGTCCTACTAGCAGCGCTCGGCGGCTTAGGATTGACCACTGTCTCTGCACAGCTTCTGACTCCATTAGCCAGTGAACTGGCTGAGCCTGAGCGACGTGGACGAGTAGTCAGCACGGTCGCTTCGGGAGCTCTAATCGGTATTCTACTTTCACGCACTATTAGCGGCTTAGTAGCCGATCTTCTCGGGTGGAGGGCGATATTTGAAATTGCAGCAGGTGTCGCAATTATTCTTGCTGTCATACTGTACAAAATCATTCCGCCACGCGAACCACGCGAACATATTTCCTACCCACGTCTTTTAGGATCAGTGTTCACCACCGTGGCACGTCATCGTGCAGTGACCCCGACGTTGGTCATTTCCGCAGCGAACTTCACCGTGTTCTCGCTGTTTTGGACATCATTAACTTATCTGCTAACAGCGGAGCCATTCTCTTACTCGGCAGGTCAGATAGGGCTCTTGGGACTTGCTGGCTTAGCTGGTGCTCTTGCTGCAAGGCGTGCAGGTGTCTTGCACGACCGTGGCTGGTCCGTTCCTGCTGCAGGAGGCGCCTTAGCGTTACTCGCATTGTCACTGATTGCGGCTTGGGTTTTGAAAAGTTCAATCATTGGACTGATTATCGTTGTTATTGTCTTAGATATCGCTACGCAGACCAACCTTGTTTTGGGACAGACCCGTCTCCTCGCTCTTCCTGGTTCTGCACGAAGCCGTCTGAACACGGCTTTCGTAGTGAGTAACTTTCTTGGAGGTGCGATAGGTTCGGTCATTGCTGGTCCACTTTGGGCATTCGGCGGTTGGTCCGCGATTATGGTCGCTGCCCTGGTCATTACCCTCGTTGGACTCATCATCTGGTCCGCTTTACGTACCCGCCTGTCCGACGCGACTTGATTAAAGGATTGTATGAAAAGTAGAGTCCTAAAGGGAGGTGGTGGCTTCATTGATAATTTACTGGATTTGTTAAAAACAGGAAAATAAATTTGGAGGTGAATGAAAATGGCAAAAATTTTCATTTCAGGATCGTCAACAGGTCTTGGTGCATTGGCAGCTAAAGAGCTAATTGCTCAAGGAAATGAAGTAGTTTTACATGCACGCAATGAAGCTCGTGCAAAAGAGGCTTTAAAAGAAAATCCTGGTGCTACTCAGGTGGTCATTGGAGACCTGGGAAAGAAAGAAGAAATTCTCTCAGTGGCTAAACAAGTCAATCAATTCGGTCGATTTGATGTCATTATTCATAATGCAGGAGTTTACACGACAGATGCTCGATTAACCTACACAGTGAATATTGAAGCGCCTTATCTTTTAACTAGCCTTATTGAGAAACCTAAACGGATTATTTATGTCTCATCTGGCATGCATCGCGGCTCTAGATTGAACATTGATCAATTAGAACAAGAAACTGATTATTCAAGTTCCAAATTAGCCTTGTTATTACTGATGAAAGCGGTCAGTCGTTTATGGACAGATGTCCTTGTCAATGCAGTTGACCCCGGCTGGGTGCCAACTCGTATGGGTGGTGCAGGCGCAAATGATTCTCTTGAAGGTGGCTATTCCTCACAGGTTTGGCTAGCTAGTGGTGAGGATAAAAATGCCTTGAGCTCAGGGAATTATTACTACCATAAGAAGCTTTCTCGTTATGATGAAAGAGTAGAAAATATTGACTTGCAAAATCAACTGCTAGCCAAATTAGAAGAAGCAACACAAATAAAGTTAAATTAGCTATGCTGATTTTGCTAGTGCGCTAATTGAGATTTTGGAAAATGGTTCTTATGTTCGTCAAAGAATGACAATTGTTGGTGATGAACAGTAAAAATTGAAAAGTAGTTCAGCGAGTATTCGTGCTTGCTGAACTCAGATAATTGGAAACAAAGAAGATGAACAAAGAATTTCTTAGGGGTAACAATTGGTACAGCAGTAGGTGGTTGATTGATATCAGGAATGTGCTTGCAATATATCGTATTAGGAGGATTATTATTCTTGCTATTGGGCTTAGCGTCTATTGTTCTGAGTCGCTACATGTTCAATCCTAAAACAAAACAACTTGCTAGTTAAGATATGATCAGTAACTTTAAAAAAATGATAATAGACATTGTGTAAAAATGAACTTGAACTATGGGTTCGTTACTCTAAGGCTTAAGAATATAGGGGGATTTTATATGCAAAAAGTAATTTTGAACAATGGTGTGGAGATGCCTATTCTCGGTTTTGGTGTTTATCTGATTGAAGATGCAAATGAATGTGAACAGGCTATTTATGATGCCCTTATGGCAGGCTATCGTCTGATTGATACGGCTGCTGCATATCTAAATGAAGAATCGGTTGGCAGAGCAATCAAACGGAGTGGCGTGCCAAGAGAGGAAATATTCATTACAACGAAACTTTGGATTCAGGATGCCGGTTATGAAAGTACAAAAAAAGCATTTGCAAAATCACTAGAAAAATTGCAAGTGGATTATTTGGATTTGTATTTAATTCATCAGCCTTTTGGCGATGTATACGGTTCTTGGCGTGCAATGGAAGAATTGTATCGTGAGGGAAAGATTAGGGCAATCGGAGTTAGTAACTTCAAGATGGACCGTCTAATAGATTTAATGGATCATAATGAAGTGATTCCTGCCGTAAACCAGATTGAAACGCATCCTTTCACCCAGCAAATTGAAAGTGAAAAATTGATGAAAGAGAACAATGTTCAGATCGAGTCCTGGGGTCCTTTTGCTCAAGGGAAAAATAACATCTTCCAAAATGAAGTTTTAGTATCAATAGCAGGAAAGTATAATAAATCCGTCAGTCAGGTGGTTTTACGTTGGTTAACACAAAGAGAAGTTGTTGTGATCCCAAAGTCTGTTAACAAAGAAAGAATCATTGAAAACTTCAATATCTTTGACTTTGAATTAAGCCAAGAGGATATGGAGACGATTGCTACTTTAGATACGAAAAAGAACCTTATCTTTGATCATTACGATCCAGCAAACGTGAGATTCCTCGGTAACGTTAAATTTGACATATAAAACTGTATTACAAGGAAGTACCGAGAATCATATCACAAGTGAGCGTAAACTTTAAAAGTAAGCTGCTGAGGCTCTTTTGGAATATGAGTCTCTCCGTCTTAAAAATGCACGTCAAATTGTGCAATCTGGACAATCTTTCAGTCGCTCTTTTGGACGATAATAGTAGAGTAGGCAAGGTTAAAAAGGAATATTAAATTAAACTACCCAATAATGATGGGGTAGTAATACTGAATGAGCTTCTATTTTATCAGTTCCAAGAACGATACTTTTCGGAACCTTTACTAAGCTCCCTCAGCACGATTTAATTTTCTCTCGAATACTCGTAACTTTAACTTGAAACTTTAGGCAAAATAGAAAAGTAAAGCCTAAAAGGAGGTCTATATATGAACCGTGTTGAAAAGAGCAAGGAAAAATACAAACAACTATTTGGGAATGGAGTACCTGCCGCATACGCTACCGACTCTGATTTTCAAGACATCCTGAGCCGATTTGTTTTTGGGGAAGTTTTTTATCAAGGTAATCTGGATGACAAACATCGTGAGCTTATCACTCTGGTTGTGCTTGCGACCAATCAAACATTACCTCAATTAAAGGCTCATGTTCTAGCTGCGCTGAAAGTTGGGCTGACTCCGGTTGAAATCAAGGAGGCGGTTTACCAATGTGCTCCATACATTGGATTTCCGAAAACGCTAAACGCCATAAATGAAGTCAATGAGGTTTTCAAATCCAACAATATTACATTACCACTTGAAAGCCAAAAACAAGTTGAAGAAGACAATCGTTTTGATAAAGGTCTTGCAACTCAAGTAGAGATATTTGGAGATATCATTGCAAAGATGCGGGAAGGTGCCCCAGCAAATCAAAAGCATATTCAGGATTATCTTTCTTCTTTTTGCTTTGGAGATTTCTACACCCGTGGCGGGCTTGATTTGAAAACACGGGAGTTGTTGACACTCTGTATCGTTAGTGCGTTGGGTGGTGCAGAAGGTCAAGTAAAAGCACATGTGCAGGGGAACAAAAATGTTGGCAATGAAAAGGAAACCTTAATCACCGCCATCACCCACTGCCTTCCCTATATGGGCTTTCCGAGAACACTAAACGCATTAAATTGTATTAACGAAATTATTCCTGAAAACTAAGAAAGGGTGTTATTTATTATGTCTAATATTCAAGATAAAGTTGTCGTTATTACGGGTGCTTCTAGCGGTATTGGAGAAGCCACTGCAAGAGAACTTGCATCTAAAGGTGCAAAATTGGTCCTAGCTGCTCGTCGTGATGACCGTTTAAAGAAATTGCAAGCTGAAATTCAAAATAACGACGGACAAGCTATTTATAAAGTGACCGATGTAACTTCTCGTCAGCAAATGGAAGAACTAGCCCAATATGCTCTTAAAGAGTTTGGAAAAATTGATGTACTAGTCAACAACGCCGGAATCATGCCACAGGCTTTTCTTGCTGAGAATAAAGTTGATGAGTGGGATAAGATGATTGATGTCAACATCAAAGGTGTTCTATATGCTATTGCTGCTATTGTTCCATCTATGAGAGAGCGCAAATCAGGTCATGTTATCAATCTTTCTTCTGTAGCTGGACATAACATCTACCCAGGCGGAACGGTATATTGTGGTACCAAATTTGCAGTAAGAGCCATTTCTGAAGGCTTGCGTCAAGAAGAAGCAATGAACAAGACAAATATCCGTGTGACAAATATTTCTCCTGGGGCAGTTACCAGTGAACTTTTAGAAACTACAACTGACCCAACGATGAAAGCAGGATTAGATGAATTTTACAAAATTGCAATTGATGCGGATAGCGTTGCTCGTGCCATCGCATTTGCTATTGAGCAACCTTCCGATGTAGCCGTTAACGAGATGATTATTCGTCCAACTGTTCAAGTTGGTTAATTATAAAAAATAAAGGTGGTAACCCAGCAAGATTCATTAAACAAATTGAATTATAGATAAGTTTGTGAAACATTGTACTTAAAGTAACGGGTGCGTTAATCCAAGAAGGATTAACGCTTTTTTTAGTAGAACTTATTGAGCTAACGATCCAGAAAGTGCAATAAGAGGAAGTATTATACAGAATGAATTTCGATTATAATTAGAATTAATAAATGCAAAAAAACTAAGAAAATATTTAGTCAGAGTTATATTTCTTTGGATAACGGTGGTAGGAACAGCTTAATCCCCCGTTTATTAAATGGTAGTATTTTTAAATCCGCTATCAGGTGACTGAGGTAACCACCAAAAAAGGAATAGAAAACACCCTGAATCCCAAGTGAAGCCTCTAAATTGGAAGCAATAACCCCCAAAAAAACAATGCCTACGAACGAATGGGTATAGCTTCGATGAGAAGTAAAGGACGCAATTACTATGTAGATCCCTAGCAGAATTAACCATATTTCCTCAAAGGAGAATCCTCCCACCAGGACAGTAATTCCTCTAATAGTTAACATATGTTTTTGCTTAATTAAGCATGCAACCACTACAATCAAAAATCCGATTCCAATCCCTAGCCATCTTTCAGCCATTATTTTTTCAAAGAAACTATATAGAATCATAATCACTCCAATTATCAAGGCAGATAGCCTAATCACCTTATGAGACAAAGTAATTTTTCCGCGAAGCTTCCCAAAAATCTAGATCAGGCATTAATCCTGAAACGCCTCCTAATCCTACAAACAAGAGTGTCGCAGACGGAGAAGTTTGAAATGTATTAGCAACAATAAAACCTGTTGCTGATCCAATTACTGCATGTGATGTACCATTCAATTTAATTCCACCTCTATAAATTATTAATGTAGTAAAACAAAACGGACATAACTATTTTACAAAAAAACATCTGTTCTGTTTAGAAACTAAATAGATTTTAAGTAGACTTTATGAATTTACATAGAAATGGATCGTTTAATATTGACATAAGTACAGTTGATCAACATTGCTAATTAGATAAAGCAGGAATAAATTTTAGATATTTGTTCAAATAACAGGTGCTTATTTTAGAAGAGTTGACAACGCCAATACCATTTCTCTTTTATAAAGCAGTTGACGTATATAGTTTACCTTTTAAAATGGTCAATTTGTAAGAAATAATTAAAGGAAACTTTACTGTTTTTTAATATAAACTAAAAAAATAAAGACTAGAATTATCTTAAGTAACCGGATGAATTCCCGCAAAAAATTAAGGAAAAGCAAATGATATTATTCATAAAGGAAGGATGATATTTATGTATATTTCCTATAGAAACTATCAAAGCGGAATAAATAGTTTGGTGGTAGTAGAAAGCAATGGAGTAGTTACCTCCAGTTTAAAAGATAAGGAAACCGCAATAAGAACCCATAAAAGAAAATTAAAACGATTAAAGGCTAAAAATAATAACAAGACGAGTATAATTTGAATAAATTAAATTCATGAGTGCAATATTTAAAGAAGTAAGCTATCCTTCCTGGTGGCTTTTCTTTTTTCAACTAAAGAAGCAGTTTAGCAGAGAATTCTTTTCAGAAACAGTTTAGGAAGGTTTGTTACGGCAGCTCCGAATATATGGAGTAAACTGAGGAAGTTTAATAGAAAGAGTTTGGATAAACGATTAATGTCCCAATTTTACAAGAATAAGAAGGACCTCAGAGATTAGAATTATGATGAAGGGATAATGACGAATTAATTCTATCGGAGGTATATGTATGAATGACAAAATAACAGAAAGTGAGTTTCAAGAGATTATCCGCAGAAGAAGTAACGGCGAGATAAGCTTTCCCCAATTCTTAGATGAGTTGTCCCAAAGAGGCATTAATGAATACGAAATTGAAGTTGCTACGGGTCAAGCCACATATAAGGGAGTACATTCGGAGTTTAAAACAGATTCTCAAGTAAGCCTGGATATCTCAGATAAATTTAATAGAAATATGGTACTTGAGGCAATCGCTAACATCTCACTCCCTTTTTTAGACTTCTTAAAAGGTATTGCTGAGGCTGGAATTGCTACCTATCGTGTGTACATACCAGAAAAAAAGGTTATTTATATTGGTATTGGAGAAGAAGAAATTGAAGAACACCTTAAAATTTAAAATAAATCATGATAAACTGAAGGTTCTTTGAACGAGAATGAAGAGATCTTCAAATGGATACTCCTCCTTTTGTAGAATACATACTTACCCAATATTTTCGATATTGAAACTGTAGAATAATCTGTTTTACACATTTTCATATGTACTTGCTTAAAGACGGTACCTTTCTACATGAAAACCTAAAACAGGTAATCTCCTAATTTGTCAGCTTAAATTTCGGAACAAACAAGTAACAAAAAGGATAAACGTGTTTTAGCAGCACATCCATTTAACTAAATTAGAACATGCCGTTCTCATTAGGTGAATCCCCTTGTAGGGGTTGTCCTATATCCCACAATTCAACGATTTGGTTATCTTGGAAACGGAAGATATGTACAACAGATCCTCCAAGATCCTCTGGATTCTGTTTCACATGAGAGTGAACCGCAACCGTATCTCTCTCTTGAATAGCAAGTTTGACTTCAAGTATTTTTTGAGGGTTCATAGTTGCATTCTCTTCCATCGCAAGCATGAGTGATTCTGCGTCGCCACGGAAATAGGGGTTGTGGTGACGAAAGTCAGGACTTATGTAAGTCTGGTATGCTTCACGAACTTTCCCTGATGCCACGAGCTGCAGAAAAGACACAGCTTTCTCTTTGAGTGAGAGGTTCGATGTAGACTGCTGATCCGTACTCATTTCAATCATCCTTTCCTTTGAAGGATTATACTGTTAGAAATAATAGAAGTTTAAGGTACTAAAACTCTTCAGCCGTTATTTCCTCTTTTTTCACCGATGCTGATCGACAAGAATTTGATTCCCATCTGGATCTTCAATGATAAAATGTGCTGGTCCCTCATTTGTTTCAGCTGCTTCAGTCAGCATTTTTATTCCTTCAGCCTTAAGTTGTTTTTGAACGTCTCGAATGTCCGTAAACGATTCAAGATTTTCAGCATTTTCATTCCATCCTGGATTAAAGGTCAGAATGTTCTTTTCAAACATTCCTTGGAATAGCCCAATGATGCAATTTTCATTCTTCATAATAAGCCAATTTTGACTAATGTCACCACCAAAAGCTTGAAATCCCAGTTTTTCGTAGAATGACTTGGATAGATGAATGTCTTTAACGTTTAAACTCACTGAAAAAGCTCCCAGGTTCATATATACTCCTCCTTTTAACTTATCTATTTTTACTATAAATGCGTGCTTTGAAATTCTCAACATTTACCATATAATTAAATTGGACGTGAGTTTATTTGTTTCATATGCCAAACAAAAAATAAAAATTGCAAAAATATACTTTTATAAATGTTAAAAATATAGATACGAGATGGGAGAGGAGTATGGTGAATACATTTAAAGAGAGAAGAAAAGCCCGAAGAGACAAGAGAAAAGAAGAAGGAAAGGAATCCATATGGTGGGGATTCCTTGATATCTTTTTGGATATAGCAGAATTAATCGGACCAAGTCTTGTTAGGTCTATTCGGTCAGCCATTAAATTCCTGGAACATCATTAATATGATTATTTAAGGAATTGTATTGGATGTGTGAAAATCGATACCTTAGTTCTTTATTTAAAGGTTTAGTTTAATATATTACTGGAAACGAAGTAAAAAAATAAAGATTTAGTTCTTCAATAATGATAGGAGAAAATATGGACAATTTCAATAATGTGCCACTAGAAAATGATTTCCCCAATATTGGTAAACCTGCTACAAGAGCTCTTATCAATGCCGGTTACTATAAACTTGATCAATTAACAAAGGTTACTGAGTCAGAAATATTGAAGTTACATGGTGTTGGACCGAAAGCGGTGCGAATACTGAATGAAGCACTTAAAGGAAAACAATTATCTTTTGTTGGAAAATAAACAAGCTCTGAACTCTGTTTCCTAAAGAGTCCTGAGCTTGTTTATTTTAGGTCCATTCCCCAATCGGATTGGAAATGGGTTCGGAAACAACACAAGAAATGCTTTCAGTATTATCAGTGAAATCATCAAAGTAAGTAAGGAAAAAAAGCCTTTGAAAGTGAAACAATTAAATAGATAAGTAGGATAGGAGAGATGGGGGAACGGTTGGGGCCAAGACCACCGGTATCATTAATCTAATCGAGTATAATATAAAAACGCTCTTTTTTAAAAGAATGTTACTTCTTAAATTCGCTCATAGAAATACAAGATTCGCTCATAAAAGCCCACTATTCGCTCATTGAAACCCCATATTCGCTCATTAAACTTTAAAATTCTCTCATTGAAGGGATAAAGCGACTATTAAATCATGAATGTTCATTTATTGAAGTGTAATTTTACACAAAATATCCTTTTTAATTATCCTGCTCATTGATTTTTAACAACATTATTTTCGAAAACAACCTATAAAAAACAATAATATACAATTACTAAAAGTTAGAGTACTAGAACTTACTATTTCTTTCTGGTATGTGTAGCCTATCCCTTATTTAATGTATAGTAGAGTAGAACATATAAATGCAAACATTAGTAACGGCTTTTTATATAGAAGTGGGGGATATTTATGAGAAGAATGATTTTATCGACAGAGAGTGGTGCGGATTTACCAGAAGAATTAGCAGATAAACATAATGTCCAAGTGGTACCGATGCATGTGATTATCGATGGGCAGGATTACCTAGATGGTACGATACCTGTAACGGATATTTATGAATACTACGAGCGGACAAAAAAAATACCCTCTACAACATCGACAAATTCCCATGAATATCTTGAATTTTTCAAGAAGATAAAAAATGATTTTCCAGATTGCACCATCATACATATTGGTTATACGTCAAAGGCATCCTCTTCCTTTCAAAATGCGGTCATCGCAACGGAAGATTTGGATGATATTTTTCTAATTGACGCATTGAACGTAACAGGTGGATTAACTGCGATTGTAATGTATGCGGTTTCCACATTAGAGAATGAACCTTCAATTGAACCTGCCCAATTAGTAGAGAAGATTGAATCAAAGGTTCCTAAATCAAGACTGGCTTTCGTTCCCGGAAGTTTAGAATTTTTAAGAGCAGGAGGACGAGTCAGTAATCTTGCTTATCTCGGTGGGGCTTTGTTAAAAATAAAGCCGCGTATTGAACTAATTGATGGAAATCTTGTTTCAACAAAAAAATATCGTGGGAAAATGGATGTTGTTTCCGAGAAACTCATGCGAGATTATTTAGGTCAATACGACATTGATAAAGAACAACTTTTTCTTCTTTACTCTGTCGGACTTGATGAAAAGATCAAGCAGGGGATGGATGATATCGCAAAAGAAACAGGTTTCAAAAATGTAAAATGGATTCAAGCAGGCGCAATGATATCTACACATGCTGGACCTGGTGGTATCGGAATTGCAGGCTTAGAAGTATAGTACGGTCAAAACCAGTACTTATATGGGATTAAACGCCTTCACAAATAAAGGGTAAAAAATAACCAAAATTGCAAAAAACGCCCTCAAATTTGAAAATTGGAGATTCGCTTTACCCCGCGAATCTCGGATATCGTAGAAGTACTGAGACGTGGGCTTTTACATAAAGCCCTCGCAAAGGACAAGGTGATGAAAGGGTGTCATAAAATATTCACATTCTTATGAGAAACATGTTAGTCAGTTTTGAAGTGAAACAATTAAATATTTAAGTAAAAAGAAGAAAAGCTTATTCTTCAACGTTTCTTACATTTTGTAAGGAACGTTTTTTTATTTATCAGCTCTTATGTTGCGAAATTATTATAGGTGAAAGGCCCGTTGGGATACTTCACCGGGCATTTTCATTGGAAATAATCCCTTTTTTAAATTGGTTTGGGGTCACTCCTGCAAATTTTTTGAAAACTTTTATAAAATAACTTTGATCATGGAAGTTTAAAAGAGATGAAATCTCAGTTAAAGAGTGTTGGGTATAGGTCAGTAAAGTTTTGGCCTCATCCACTTTAACTTGTTGAATAAATTCAATTATTGAAATGCCTACTTCTTTTTTAAATAGATGAGATAAATATTGTGGATTCATTTGGACTAAATCAGCCAAATCGGAAAGGCAAATATCTTGGTAAAGATGGGTATAGATATAATTTTGACAAATATTAATAGGTTTAGAATATTTATGTTTCTTTCCTTTTTGAACTCGTTCGGTAAACTCCAGTAGTGCATATTCAAAAAATTTCATGACTGCGTTATAATCGTTCAGTTCCTCAATCTTTTGGATAAATAGGTCACTTAGAGTGTAGGAAACATCAGGCATAAGTCCACCATCAATAGCTGATCTCGTAGCAAGTGTGATGCCTGCAATGGTTAAATTTTTTACACTTCTCAACTGACTTGTCTTAGAAAGAACTCCCATTTTCCCTTCTTTCGGTGATTCCTGTAAAAGCTGAATAAGTTCAAACTTTTTCCCTTCTTTCACACACTCGAACATTCTTTTTTCATAAAGTGGGTCAACATAAGTCATTATTTCTTGGCGCCGTTCTGATACATGAACGTCCGGCTGTTCGATTTCCATTCTCTTCCTTCCAAGCAACTTATTATTTTGAAGGATATTAACCACATCCAATTCTTGTTGGTAAATCATATAAAAAAGAATCGTACTTAAATGAATAAAATCCAAGTGGCTATAGACAGGAAGGGAATGGTAATAATGAATCAATTCTTCTTTATTTACGCGAAGCTGAAAGTCGTTTACAATCCCTTTAATTGATTCCTTTGGTACATTGGAAAAAAGGACAGGTCCAACAATGATTTTTCCATGAAATTCTTCACCCAATCGGATGTTAATAGAGAAAAAGTTTCCAAGGTAAGCGGTTGTACTAAATACTGGGAAATCAAGTGTATGACCTTCCGAAAAAAGTTGGTTTAATATAGTTTCTTTTGAAAAATCGAAGAGGTTATGTTGAAAATGGATGGAGTGTTCTAAAATCATTTCTCCATTTTTCCCCAATAGAAAGACCGGTATTTTAAACATGTCAAATACGAGCCTACTAATATACTCTAAATTCATCGCTAACCCCCATTTATAAAAAATCTTCTAATAATTTTACTTTTTTTCTCTCGATTTTACCATTAATACAAAAAAATAAACAATATAATGATGTTAAGTAATCGGTTACAAGATCACTAGAATAGGGGAGAAACGATGAAAAGTGATATGAGGCAAATGATTTCTCAAATGACTTTAGAAGAAAAAGCAAGTTTATGTTCAGGAATAAATTTTTGGTCAACAAGAGGGATTGAACGGTTAGGGATTCCGTCCATTATGGTAACGGATGGTCCTCATGGACTCCGCAAACAACAGCAAAGTGCAGATCATTTAGGGATTTATGATAGTGTTCCCGCGACCTGCTTCCCATCTGCTGTAGGATTAGCAAGTACATGGAATAAGGAGTTAATACACGAAGTAGGTGTTGCATTAGGCGAAGAATGCCAGGCTGAAGATGTCGCAGTCCTACTTGGTCCGGGGGCAAATATTAAACGATCTCCACTTTGTGGTCGAAATTTTGAATATTTTTCTGAAGACCCGTACCTATCTTCAGAAATGGCAGCCAGTCATATCAACGGCGTCCAAAGTCAAGGGGTTGGGACCTCATTAAAACATTTCGCTGTAAACAATCAAGAGCACCGAAGAATGTCAACGGATGCCATTGTTGATGAAAGAACATTACGGGAAATCTATTTGGCTAGTTTTGAAGGCGCTATCAAGAAAGCACAACCATGGACAGTAATGTCAGCTTATAACAAAGTAAATAGTGAATACGCATCAGAAAATGAATACTTGTTAACTGATATTTTAAAAGAGGAATGGGGATTTGAAGGCTTTGTAGTTTCAGACTGGGGAGCAGTTAATGAACGTGAAGATGCTCTTTCCGCTGGATTAGAGCTTGAAATGCCAGCAAGTAATGGAATCGGCGAACAGAAAATTATCGCTGCAGTAAGAAGTGGAAAGCTAACCGAAGAAAAGTTGGATAGGGCCGTAGAAAGATTTTTAAACATTATTTTTAAAGCAGTTGACCATAAAAAGGAAAACGCTGTCTATGACAAAGATGCTCATCATCGTCTTGCTAGAGAAGTGGCAAGAGAAAGTATGGTTCTATTAAAAAATGAAGACAGGATCCTCCCATTGAAAAAAGAAGGCACCATTGCTGTCATCGGTGGATTTGCAAACACACCAAGATATCAGGGCGGCGGAAGCTCTCATATAAACCCTACAAAGCTAGATAATATTTTAGAAGAAATTGAAAACGCTTCAGGTAAAAATACGAATGTTTTATTTGCACAAGGATATCACCTTGATTGTGATGCTGTAGATGAAGAGCTACTTAGTGAAGCGAAAGAAGTGGCAGCTGGAGCTGATACCGTAATCCTTTTTGTGGGTCTTCCTGATCGTTATGAATCGGAGGGTTATGACCGTGAGCATTTACGGATGCCGGATAACCATGTTCATTTAATCGAGTCGATTTCAGAAGTGAATAGCAATATTGTAGTGGTATTAAGCAATGGTGCCCCTATTGAAACGCCATGGATTACCAGGGTAAAAGGATTGTTAGAAGGATACTTAGGCGGACAGGCACTTGGCGGAGCAATTGCTGATTTATTATTCGGTGATGCAAATCCAAGTGGAAAATTAGCTGAAACATTTCCAAAACAACTAAGTGATAATCCATCGTACCTTAACTTCCCTGGAGAAGGAGATCGAGTAGAGTACAAGGAAGGAATTTTCGTAGGGTATCGTTACTATGATAAGAAAAACTTGGAGCCGTTATTCCCATTTGGTTACGGTTTAAGCTATACGAGCTTTGAATATAGTAATCTATCCATTAGTAAAAAGGAAATGAAGGATTCTGATACTGTTACTGTGACTGTAAATGTGAAAAATACTGGTGCAGTAATTGGAAAAGAAATTGTACAACTATATGTAAAAGATGTGACAAGCAGTGTAATCAGACCTGAAAAAGAGCTGAAAGGCTTTGAAAAAGTGGAGTTGCAGCCAGGTGAGGAGAAAACGGTAACTTTCCGATTAGATAAACGGGCTTTTGCTTACTACAACGTAGAACTAAAAGACTGGCATGTTGAAACGGGAGACTTTGAAATTTTAATTGGGAAATCATCCAAGGATATTGTCCTTATGGATACCCTTTATGTACAATCCAGTGTTCTGATAAAAAAGCCTGTTCATAGGAATACAACCATTGGGGATTTATTGACCGATCCAATACTCGCTCCAATTGCTCAGCCAATGCTGGCAAAAATGAATGAAGGTAACCCACTTGCGAGTGCAGAGCTCGAGGGGGAAGCATCTGAAATGATGGCAGCCATGATGAAATATTTGCCGCTTCGAGCGATGGCTAATTTCAGTCAAGGTGGATTGACGGAAGAAATGCTAACGGAGCTCATTCAGCAATTAAACGAACAATTGGTTAAAACCACTGTGTAAATCTCTTACATTGAAACACTCTTACCTCGGGTTCGGTATCGAATCGAGGTAAGAATAAATAGAAGTAGTGTTTTTGCAATTTTTAAAATTTATTGGAGGTTAAACCGATGAATACTGCCGTTACACCATTTAAGCGCCTTGTACCAGCATTGACCATTTCAAACATTGGACTCTATGTTGCTCTTATTCCCCCGATGATCTTATTACTTACGCTGAAAATTCAAGCCATTGATCCTAAAAACGTAGAAAGTGCATTGGCATACGTTTTATCCATTGGTGCGTTTGTCGCGATGATTGCCAACCCTGTGGCGGGAGCCATTAGTGATAGGACCCGTCTGAAATTTGGTCGTCGCCGGACTTGGATTCTAATAGGAAGCGTATTAGGAGGAGCTTCAATCTTAGGAATTGGTCTTAGTAATGAAGTGTGGCAAGTAATCCTATTCTGGTCATGTGCCCAAGCCTTCTTTAACTTTATGCTAGCTGCAAATAATGCCTTGATTGCCGACCAGATAGAAGTATCACGACGTGGATCTATTTCCGGTATTTTAGGTTCAATTGGCGCAGTGGCAGCGATTATTGGCATTACGTTGGTCAATGCATTAGGTGAATCTCAAATGATTAAATGGTACGTTTTAGCGATCATTCCAATGGTTTGCGCCATTATTGCCATTAGTATGATTCGAGATTCAGGATCTACTGGTTCTCGTAAAACCGAAAAAGAAAAGTTTAGTTTATCGATGGTTATTCCTAGTCCTCGAAAATATCCGGTATTTGCCTATGCTGGCTAGCTCGATTTCTTGTCTTATTCGGTCCTTCCATCGGATCTTTCGGTACTTTATTCATGGTAGAACGTTTTCATTTTACCCAAGCAGAGCTTGGAAGCAAAGTAGCGCTTCTTACTACAATCGGTACAATCATAACTTTCCTCTTTAGTATTGTTGGCGGTTTCGTTTCGGACTATTTCAAACGCCAGAAACCATTTGTTATTGGCGCAGGTATACTAATGGGAATGGCTTTGATTATCCAAGGTTTTACCACAAGTTTTACAGTATATTTAATTTTAGCTGTTTGCTCAGCGATTGGTGCAGGTATTTTTTATGCCGTAGATATGGCTCTTCTGACTCGTGTTCTTCCTAATAAAGAAGATGCCGCTAAGGATTTAGGTATCCTGAATATTGCAAACGCTTTACCACAATCGATTGTTCCAGCTATCATGCCATTATTACTTGGTCTTGGAGGGTATCAAACAGCGTTTTCTGTCATCGGTATTCTTGGAATCTTAGGTGCTATTGCCGTCCTGAAAGTTCCAGAGATGCCAAGAGGAACAAAAGCGGATGACGTAAAGGATGAAACTACAGCAGTGATTTAAATGGAATTCTGCCCGCAATGTACAAGTGTGCAGGTAAAATATTTTATCAACTTGGATAGGAGTTAATTAACATGTTAGGTACCTGGAATACAGTAGTACAAACCCCATTTGCAAAAATGAAATTTGTTTTTGTTGTTGAAAAAGAGGATCAATATACTTTCAGTGTGAAAGAGCCTGCTCCGTTAAACATGCTTTTTCAATCAGTAATGGTTGAGGGAGAGCAGCTTCATGCGAAAGGAAAGTACATTCTTTTATCAGAAGAAACAGCAGAAATTACTCTTACCTTTAGAGAAGACTCGTTTAACGGTTCGCTCAATCTTCATTCCTTGGGGAATCTACAAATTCAAGGGGAAAAGGGGGAGGGCATCTCATTAGTAGAAGCATTAATGAGCGAGGTAGAAAAATACCGAAAGTCTGAACCAGTCGTTGAACGGACAGACCAAGAAATTCAACAAGAAGTTGATAGGCTTGTGAGTAACATGAGCGTTCAAGAAAAAATTGGTCAAATGAGCCAGTGTTTGGCATCTAATTTCTCTTTCGGAGGAGATGTTGAGTCTGAGTCTGCTGAAAAGCTAGTTGCTGAGGGCAAAGCTGGTTCGATTTTAGGCGCATTTGATAGTAATCGAGTTTTTGAGTTGCAAAAAATTGCCGTAGAACAATCACGATTAGGCATTCCTCTGCTATTTAATGCAGATATTATCCATGGTCATCAAACGGTTTTCCCTGTCCCGCTAGCGTGGTCCAGCAGCTGGGATATGGATGGAATTAAAAGAGCATGTGCCATTGCTGCAAAAGAAGCGTCCGCATCAGGCATTACCTACAATCATGGACCGATGGTGGATGTCACGAGAGATGCTAGATGGGGAAGGGTTGTAGAAGGGGCTGGAGAAGATCCATACTTAGGATCATTAATTGCAAAAGCCCAGGTCGAGGGTTTCCAAGGAGAAAGCTTGCTTAGTGAGAAAACAATTATCGCATGTTTAAAACACTTCATTGCCTATGGCGCAGCAGAAGGAGGACGAGATTATAATACAGTGGACATTTCCGAAGGTACATTGAGAAACGTCTATCTTGCACCTTTTAAAGCTGGTTTGGAGGCTGGAGCCGGGTCCGTTATGAACTCATTCAATGTCTTTCAAGGGGTCCCAGTAGCAGGAAATAAAGCTTTATTGAAAAATTTGTTAAGGGATGAACTTGGTTTTAACGGTATTTTGATTTCCGACTATGGAGCTGTTGACGAAATTGCCATTCATGGCGCTGCAAGGGATCAGAAAGATGCGGCTAAAATGGCTGTAGATGCCTCTATGGATATTGAAATGGTTACTACTACCTATTCAGAGTATATTCCTGGACTTATTGAAGAAGGAAGACTGCAAGAAAGTCAATTAGACGAAGCCGTAAAAAGGATTCTTACCTATAAATTTAAGATAGGGATCATGGATGATCCTTTCCGCTATATTAGACCAGACAAAGAAGAGGAATATCATTTCTGTCAGGAGCATCTCAAAGAAAGCCGGGAACTTGCTAAAAAGTCAATTGTCCTTTTAAAGAATAATGGAGTTCTACCTTTAAATAAAGAAAACGGTAAGATTGCCGTGATCGGACCGTTTGCTAACAGCAAAGATTTATTAGGTCCTTGGCAATTCTCAAGATACGGTGATCAAACGATTACCTTATTGGAAGGGTTAAAAGATAAAGCTCATAATATGGAGAATCTTTTGTATGCGGAAGGCTGCAAAATCGATGGTGTAATCGATGGAGGGTTTGAAGAAGCCCTTCTGCAGGCAAAGCAAGCTGATATTGTGGTCCTTGCATTAGGCGAAAACAGCGAAATGTCAGGTGAAGCAGCTTCCAGAATGGACCTAGAACTTCCTGAAGTCCAAAGAAGATTAGCGGAGGAAATGGTCAAATTAGGCAAGCCTACGGTCTTAGTATTAACGAATGGGCGCCCATTGGTTCTAGACTGGTTTGAAAGAAACATGGATGCTATCGTTGAAACGTGGTTCTTAGGGTCCGAGGCCGGGCATGCCATTGCCAATGTACTATTCGGGGATTATAATCCTTCCGGAAAACTAACCATGAGCTTCCCGTACAAATCGGGTCAGGTGCCTGTTTATTACAATCACTTTAAGACGGGCAGACCATTAACAAACAAAAATCAACATGAGAAATTTATATCAAAGTATCTTGATGGTCCGAATGAACCGCTATATCCTTTCGGCTACGGTTTAAGCTATACAGACTTTTCTTATTCTGAAATCGAACTGGATAAGAATCAAATGATAAGAATGGAGGAGATTAAAGCCAGTGTTACAGTGACCAATACGGGTAACAGGCCTGGTGAGGAAGTGGTGCAGTTTTATATTCAGGACTTATATGGGAGTGTGGTGCGTCCTGTAAAGGAGCTCAAAGGATTTAAAAAGATCTTTTTGAATCCTGGTGAATCGGAGAGAGTCACCTTTACGATTACGGATGAGGATTTGAAATACTATACCTCAGACATGAACTATAAATCTGAGGAAGGGGAATTCAAAGTTTATATAGGTACTAACTCGAAAGAATTGGAAGAGGCGGCTTTTGAATTAGTGGGATAATATAAGGGAATCAGCCTTTTCAATGGGGAGGACTTTTGGAATTAAAAACATCAAAAGTCCTCCATTATAATGTTTATTGAGCACAATAATTGCTTGATCGTTTTTAATCCTAGAAACAACATTGAAGCAGTAAATACCTTTGAAGTTGAACCTCCCAGACGACATGTTTTGACTCAAAATCGTGTTCCGTAAGGATTGTCGGTTCGACCCCGACCACCGGTATCTTTTGATTAATGATGAAAGTGAAATCTATGATAAGGAATAACTTTTTCCTGAGATTGTAAAACACCCGCAAAGAGAACTTGTTACGGCAGGGGAAGCTGGGCTATATGACATGATGCAGGTAGATTCTGATGTGGAACGTGGCTTCATTCGTGATCAAGTCATCCCTGATACACGAGAAAGATAAAACTGTTCTATACTTTAAATTCCCACCAAAACTTCGAATTCAGCTACCTAAAATCATTGGTAACAACACCAGTACAAGAGAATTTTTCACCCAAAAGGGTTAATCAAGCAATTTATTGGGTCACAAAAAAACTTAAGTATTCTATAGATCGTCCTGGAATGAATTGAAGAACATTATCGGAAGCATTAGATGACAAAAAAAATGGGTGATTTAGCAACTATTGCTTTACTTGGGTATCTAAATCATATTGGGGCACCAGCAGCTTGCATATGACCACATATATAGATATAGGATATAAAAAAAATTAAATCTTTTAACCCAAAATACGACATATTCGAATCGTTTGATACCGCCATCAACTTTATCCATAATAGTAAATCATTTTTTGAAAATTTTTCTCCAATTTCAAAGGGTAGTGAATTGGCAAAGTTTATTGTTCATAGTGAATGGGATAGCAGTACATTTACAAATCATCTAAAAAACGCTAGTTTTCCATTATTTAGTAAGGTTATTGATATAAATTTGGGATTAAAACAAATTAAACTTTACGAAGTCTTTGTATTGACCCACGATGCATATCAAACAGAGTTTGTATTTTATAGAGATGAAGAAGGACTCCATATATTTTTCCACCTTAAGTATGAAGGATTATGGTATGACGGTAATAAAATTACTTTTTCAAGGCAAGTTCCTGAAAAGTCCAGTTTTGTGGTTAACACAAATGAATTTATTGATGCTTTAGAAGATTTTACTAATCAGCTTCAAGAATATTTATTAAAAAGTCATCCAGAAATACTTAAAGACCCTTTGGTTAGAAGAAGTTTTGGATATGATCAGCGTTTTAACGATTTCTTTGCAGAAAACAAAAGACACAATATTATATCTGAATAGGACGTTTCTTATTAAGCTAACGGGTACTAGAGTTAAAGATCCAGCTGCCATTTTTGGTGGCTTTTCTTATTGAACTAAAGGTCAGGTTAGTTAAAAAGAATTTATAGATATAATATAAAATACTAATGAATGTATAATTTTATTATGGAGTATTTAATTATTATAGGAGATAACAGCTGATGACAAATACACAGTTTATATTTTTAACCTTAGTCCTTTTATTTTATGTAAATTATTGGGTTTGGAATTACAAAATGCTGGAAGAGCATCTAACTTTTTTTGGATGGGTGTACGGTAATATGATTCAAATAAACAGAAGAGGCAGAACCCAAGAAATACTAGAATATGCATTACATATTCAATGTTCGTGAAGAATTACCTTAGATAACACAATTGTTGTAGCTTCCGAGATTTCTATCTCCTAACTTGGAATGGGATGATGATACTGAGGATTTCGATTGGGATATACAAGGTAAAAATAGATTTGATGAAAATATTAAAACTTTTATTATTTATTTAAAAAAGGGCTATACTTTTTTCTCTTTTTTGCTTATACTGTACTATAACAAGATAAGAAACAACGAACTGTATTAATAAAGGAGGAGATTTAAATGTTAATTAGTCCGGTTGAATTTTTCCGAAATTTGCCAAAAAAGGAATGCCCTGAATGCGGGCAGCATATGCAAGAGCAAGCAGAAAGTTATTTGATGGATTGTGATCGTTGTTTATCCAAAAAAGAAGAGTAAAGTTTGTTAACTCTCCAGCATTGCTGGGGAGTTTTTAATTTCATAACAATAAATTAGTAGAATTCTTGGAAAGTAGAAAAGCATTTGATACAGGAACTAAAGTAATTAAATTTATCGAAATGAATGTCTAAATATCTGTTAATTTTTATAAATGAGCCATATATTAACTAACCTCTTGCATTAATTAAAAGATCGTCTTTTTTTTACGATCTTTTTTATGAGTAATCAAAATCTCCAAAATATTTACTCCTTGCAGAAGATGTGAAGTAATGTACTTAAACTAACTGGGCAGGTTCGTGGAAGAAGGTTTATTTTTATATATCTAGAATATGTATTATCATTATAAGAAAGTGGGTGTATAGATGATGTTTCATCAAAACGAATATGAATGGATTCGTCAGACACGATTAACGCTGCTAGATTATTGTAAGGAACTTAATCAAAATGATTTTACTCGCCAAAATGGATACGGTTGGGAAAGTGTGCGAGACTCATTGGTTCACATAGCAGATTGTTATATTGCGTGGCTCGGCTCATTTGTTTTATTAAAAACAAAGAAGCCAATTACACCAAAGGATGAACGACAGAAATTGAAACTGGACGATATAAAAATACGCTTTGAACAGGTTGATTCTTTTGTAAATGAGGTATTTGAATTACACGGAAAGCAATTATCTGAGCCAATTCAAAGAAAGATTCCTTGGAGAGATGAAACAGAAATTATAACATTTACCCCTGGTAAATTAATAATGCATACTATAACTCACGAATTTCACCACAAGGGACAAATTGTAGCTATGATACGTCAGATGGGTTATGAACCTCCAAATACAGATGTATTAGGAACTAACGATTAATATATGTAAGAGAAAATAGACTTCTTTACCTTTTTCTATTAACAGGTACAAGGGTAAAGTTCAGCTGCCAATTCAGGCGGCTTTTCTTATTAAACTGAGGGAGTTGAATAAGAAAAAAGGAAGAAAAATCCAATCCTGTAATATATAATTAAAAACAGGGAGGGGTTTATATGATAAAAAAGGCTTTAATGTTATTTCTTTTTTCTTCTGTTTTACTAACTGCTTGTTCAGAATCTAAATTGATGAATTTCATTGGTGAAAGTGAAAATTGGCAAGTTAATTATGAGGTAAATTTGCTTGATAAAGATAGCGAGTCAACAAATCTAACAATAAAATATATAGGTGGAAAGCCAATTCCTAAACGGATAAAGTATGTTGTTGAAAGTGTATCAGGAAAATCGGAAGGTGAAGATTCTCTAAATAATGGAGTGTTAAAAATAGGTGGACATTCTTGTAGTGGTTGTGCAGTTACCCAAGAAAACGAAGAAATGAAGGCAACCATAACTTGGAATGATAAATCAGACACCTTAATTTTAAAAAATCATTAGTGGGTACTTGAATTTATTACTGGAAGAAGGCGTAAAGGGTTAAAGTTTTTAGTCACTTTCCTTATTCAGCTAACAGGTGCTTGAGTTCAATTGGGCTTACTTAAAGACGGACGAAGAATGATTGTCATACAAGCAAGTGGTTCAATCTATACAAATGATGATTGGTATTCAGAAGTTGATTACTCTAATAAATACCTGAAATCAATGTTCAATTTCCTTGGTATTGAAGATTATCAAATCATTCGGGCACAAGGAACTGCTTTACTAGAACCAAATGAAGTATTACAAAAAGCATATAAAAAAGCTGAAGAAGCTGCTTCAAGATTAGCACCTAAATTAATACTGTCTTAAAGGAAAAGAAATATAAGGAGGTAATTAAATTGGAACAACGAGTTGATTATTACAATGTAGCACCAGAAGCACTTAAAATAATGATGGAAATGGAGAAGTATACGAAAACAACAGGTATAGACCGTAAACTTCGTGAACTTATAAAAATCCGGGCTTCTCAAATAAATGGTTGTGCATATTGTATTAACATGCATACAGCAGATGCTAGAAAAATGGGAGAAACTGAACAACGTTTATATTGTATTAGTGCTTGGAGAGAGTGCACATTTTACACAGATGCAGAAAAAGTAGCTCTTGAGTTGACAGAATACGTAACTTTAATCCCGACAAAACGCGTGCCAGATGAGCTTTATCAACGAGTACGTGAACATTATAATGAGAGACAATATGTTGACCTAGTACTGATAATTAATCAAATCAACAGTTGGAATAGAATTTCTATTGCAATGGGGAATACAGCAACTGAAAAATAATTACTCTCAGCGAACATCTAATAGTGTTCGTCTCAGATTGTAGAAAAAAGGCATCCAAATGAACCAGATTGGATGCTTTTCCGTTTTATACTTATATAGAGTATAAAATTACCTCTTGTTTGGTCTACCTTATGCCATTTCAGAACTTTCTATAATTCTCCAGTATGATAGTCACCATCTTCCTTATGAAAGATTGTGAAATATTGTACTTAAACTTACGGGTGCGATTGTTCAATAAGAGCAGTCGCTTTTTTACTAACTGGGAGGTTAGTTGGGAAACAAAATTCTCGAAATTTATTTTATTTATAAAACAGTTTTAGGTAAAGCTAGAATCGAGGGGTGAAAAACTCAATTCAACATGTTGTGAGGATGTTCATACATATGGAACAAAAAGAATACATAGACAAAGCAGAAAAGATTTATGAATTAATTGAAAAAGCACATGACAAAAAAGTGAATTTTTGGATTGAAAATGTCGTTTTCACTTGGCAATGGTGGTTAGGGGTATTGTTAACCGTTGTACCGTGGATTTTATGGTTTTATCTTAAAAAAAAAGAAAGCACTTATCGACTACTTTGCGTCGGATTCTTTGTTATTTTTATTAGTTCCTGGTTTGATTTCATAGGAATTTCATTAGGTTTATGGCATTATAATTATGATGTTATTCCTTTCCTTCCTTCCTATTTGCCGTGGGATTTTACCATATTACCGGTAATTGTTATGTTTCTTATTCAATTTAAGGCTAACTTCAATCCGTATTTTAAAGCATTTATTTTCGCAGGTGGAAGTGCTTTTATTGGAGAACCAATCTTTGTATGGATTAAAACCTATGCTCCAGAGCAATGGAAATATTTATATTCATTTCCAATATTCTTTTTTATTTATTTAATTGCACATTTTATTAGCACGAGGAAAGAATTCGATAGTTTAAACAAAAAATTAGACTAAACTGACTTAGAAAATGCTTCCCCTTTTATTACGCAAATAAATTGGTACTTGTTTAACGAACGGGTGGAAGAGTTTAAGTTCGGTAGCTGCTTCGGCAGCTTTTTTTTGCTTGTTCCACTAACGGGGCAGTTTTGTTGAAGAAGAATCTCAAATAGCATAGCCTGTTAAAAAGAAAGCAAACTAAAATAGTGCGTGCAGATAACGAAAAAAATTTGGAAAAAATACAATTCCGATATCTTTAAATAATGTATTTATTATTGTTGGTATCTAATCAATTAGAAAGCCCAATAACTTCATTCATGTCGGGTTTGCAACCTGAGACCCCTAAAAAGCATTAGCGAAAAAAAGTTTACTGAAATAAACTATAATTTCGGATAAAAGAAGGAGGTTGGACCCAAAAATTATCTAACTCTTTGAATAGATCTTCTAATTCTTCTATAAAAGGAGATTCTAATGGAATTAAAAGATTGCTGCCTTTTTTAGGTCCTGCCTTTATTGCTGCTGTGGCATATATCGATCCAGGTAATTATGCAACAAACATTTCGGCAGGGTCTAAGTATGGATACGCATTATTATGGGTCATTTTAGTTTCTAATTTAATGGCTGTTTTGATTCAAACGATGTCTGCCAAGTTAGGGATTGCAACAGGTAAAAACCTACCTGAAGTTTGCCGAGAAAAATTTTCAAAGAAGACTTCCATACTTTTATGGATACAAGCTGAACTTGTCGTTATGGCAACAGATCTGGCAGAATTTATTGGTGCATCGCTTGGAATCTATTTGCTCTTTGATATCCCACTTGTTTTTGCTGCTATTATTGCAGCCATTGGTTCATTCGTCATTTTGGAGATTCAAAGGCGAGGAATGCGTCCGTTAGAAGCTGTTATTACAACAATGATTTTTATTGTTGTAATTGTTTTTGGGGTTCAAGTTTTCTATGCAGCACCAGATGCAACGGCAATTCTCTCTGGTCTTTTCACACTCAAATTTCAGGGTGTAGATAGCGTTTTATTAGGGGCTGGTATGCTGGGAGCAACAGTGATGCCACATGCCATTTATCTGCATTCTGCCTTAACACAAAATAGAATTGTCGGAGAAACTGAAGAAGAACGGAAAAAGATTTTTAAATATGAGTTTGTAGATGTCATTATTGCGATGATTATTGCAGGTGGGATAAACGCGAGTATGTTAATCGTCTCAGCGGCATTATTTAATAAAAACGGACTTAATGTAAGTGATTTAGAAGTTGCTTTTAATGAATTTGGAAAAATACTTGGACCCTTTGTGGCAATTTGTTTTGGAATTGGATTGTTATCCGCAGGATTATCAAGTTCTTCAGTTGGTACTATGTCAGGTGACATCATTATGCAAGGCTTTATTAAACGACGCATACCTATTTATTTGAGACGATTTATAACAATGATACCGCCGTTAGGAATAATTCTAATGGGAATTAATCCTTCTAAAGCTCTTGTCATAAGTCAAGTTGTTCTCTCTTTTGGAATTGCTTTTGCTTTAATACCTTTAATAATGTTTACAAGTAACAAAAAACTAATGGGAAAACTTGTAAATCATTTAGTAACTTCGATCTGTGCGTGGATAATTGCCGTAGTTATTATAAGTCTTAATTTATTTTTGTTATATCATACTTTTATTAACTAAAGAAACTAAAGCACGTTTTTACCTCCTATTTATTCTAAGTTTCTTTTTAAGCTTACGGGTCAAGTTGAAGATCCAGCTGCCAAAAATTCTTGGTGGCTTTTTCTTATTCAGCTAACGGAGCAGGTTGAATAAGTAGTAGGGTTTTGGAAAATAACAAAAACTTTTTGCAACAAAAATAGCTAGGAAATGCAATATTGGGAATTTGCATTTCTTAGCTATTTAGGACCTAGTTCAACCCTTCATTAGCTTAATAAGGGGTCTTCAGTTTTGCTATTCTTAATAGTGGAGTAAATAATAAAAATGATAAGAATCGAAGCCAAAACAGTGGAGGAACCAATTGTCCCTAAATCTAATCCACCTTTTGCGTGTGGTTTTGTAAGAAGGTCTCCTAATGTAGCCCCAAAAGGTCGAGTCAAGACAAAAGCAATCCAAAACAAGAACACACGAGAAACTTTTGTGAAGTAATAGGAAAGGACAATAATTACCAATAAACTTCCTATTAAGATTGCTCCTCCTTTATATCCAAGACCACTACTATCAGATAAGAAGTCTCCGAAAGCGGTACCCAATGTATTCGAGAATAAGATTGCAGTCCAATAGAGTATTTCAACTTTACGAGTGTGAATATGATTAATATCTAACGATTTTTCACTTACATACCAATATCCAAAAATCATTAACAAAATTGCGATTAATAAACTTGAGCCAAGAGTATAGCCTAATCCCAATGTACGGTCAATTAAATCAGACATCGCCGTACCAGCGATACTGGTTGAGGAAATAACACCCCAATAAAGCACTGGTAAGTACCTATTCGTCCTAAGTTGAGCAAATAGTGTCACTAAAAATATTCCGAAAAATATTAAAGTGCTAATTACATATCCAGCTCCTAAGGTCTGTGACAACAAATCGCCAGCGGTTTCACCGAGTGTAGTCGCTCAAATCTTCATAATCCAAAATATAACCGTGACTTGAGCAATTTTTTTAATAACTTTTTCCTCTTCCAAAAATTTTTCCTCTCCTTATAATAGTTTGCATGTAAATTTGTATCTCTAAATTTCAACGAACAAATAATTTATAACATTAGAGTCTTAAATTTCACTTAATTAAATCTTAAGAAGTCGTTAAATTAAAAATTCACCATGAAAATAAGTTTCCTCAAGAATAGAAAAATGATAATACTTAAGAAGACCCTGCTCAATCGTTAAAAAAAGAGGAGAGCGTAATGAATAGTCTATTTAAGGGGCAGGTTTGTTGAACATTAAATTGGTTCATTAATGTCGCTTTTGAAACAAATTGCGAAACAACTTGGTTTGGAGATACGGGTTATTGGTTGTTGTTGTGGATAATATTAATTGAAGATGCGAAATCTAACTGTAAAAATTTTGGGAGTGAGCATCATGAAGAAAATGATTGTTCTCTTTACGATTTTATTAATGTTTGCAACAAATAACTTGGTTAATGCTAAACCTCCAGAGCCAAAGGAAATTAAACCGTATGCAGAAGACTGGTATGTTACACCAGAAGATATTATTGGAGATATTATATTTCCAGCTATTGATAAAAGGGTAATAAAAGAGTATGGAGGAAAAGAGGCTTCTGGTTTTGGCTGGCAGCAACAGAGGATTGTTAATATTGTTTATAACAACAATCATTCTTATGATATTTCCTTAAGAATTCAAGTTCCTGACAGTAACAATAATCCATTTGAATATGCAGAAGACTTGGTTAAAGTAAGAGTATCTCCATCTTGTGATAGTCCTAAAATTGAATGTAGTCATGGCTTTAAGGTAGAAGTATTAGACTACAAACATTTAAATAAATAATAAACGAGAAAGGTGTTACCTTTAATTGGTAGCACCTTATTTAGAATCGACCTTGTTCAACTAACGGGTGCTTTTGTCTACTTTAGCGGGCATAAAATTTTCGTTACTGCGGCATATTATATTTATAAAAATATTTTAATGAATTGAGGTCTTTGAAAAATGGATGAAATGATAACTACTAATCAAGTAGAAGAAGTAAATAAACAACTGAAAAAAATTCCCAAGGAAGCCGAAGAAAGAAGAATTGAAAATCAGCCGCAAACAGGTAAAAACGAGAAAGCCATCGAGCCATTTTAATCCGGACAATAGCAAACCGAAGGATTTTGCTGACCACAAATTTCATAAACAAAAAAATGAGGAATGGGGAAATCCCGATCCCCATTGAACGGTAAATGTTAGACACCGACTTTATTGCACTAAAGGGTGCAATAGTTGAAGATCCAGCTGCCAAAAATTCTTGGTGGCTTTTTCTTATTAAAGATGAAATGTAGGAGTGAAAGTATGGATAAAAACAAACGGAAAACACCAAATGTATCAGGAAGTTTTCAAGTGATTGAAGATGACCGAAAAAAAACTATTGAGGAATTAAGAAAAGACAACAAATTAGATGAAGAAACGGAATACTACGCACGAATTTTTATGGAAGATTAGGCGTTTCATTCAACTAGCGGATTGTAATACTTGAAAAGCTGGCTGCTATTGCCGGCTTTTTTGTTATTCAACTAAAGAAGCAGGATAGTTAAATTAGAGGGATAATTTGCAACTTTGAAAAACAAAGTCGGAAACTGACTTTTTAGTAAGTGAAAACAAAATTGGCTACTCCACCTAAAAATCCTGTTTAACCGATGTATATTAACCTATCAAATAAAATTAAATTAATCGGTTTAAATTTGGTGTTTGGTTCCCATCCTTTTTAGTTCCCGAATTTTTCATTCTGTTATCCCTTCACTATTCCTCTTTGCTTCCTCCGTAAATAAGATGACCATCTGCTCCATAAACTGTTATATCGCTGGTTTAATCATTTCATCTTTAGAAGTAATATACCAAACCCACAACGCAGCCGTACCTGAACCTCCGCTCATACCAGCCAAGTCGTCCCGAACATAAAATTTATTTGGCTGTAAACTGCCTTCACTATTTATAATGATGGTCTTTGCCTTGTCTCTGGCAAATCCGTATAGAATGGAGAAATCCTTTTGGACATTATTTTCAACTCTCCAGGTTATTGGTCCATTCTCTTCCTTTTCCTCTCTGAATTCTTGGAAATCCAATCCTGGAATCATTTTTACCATTTTGGTATGGTCTTTGCTGATAAGAACAGGAAGGATTCCGAATTCAGTCTCGACAAAAGCCACATTTGAATCGGTATCAATTAAAATCACTTTTTTGCAATCCTCATTCTGTGCTTCTATTTTTGCACAGATTGCTTCTTCCAAGGATGTAGTAGGAATATAATTAGAACCAGGACTTGAACCAGGACGGGAAGCTGAAAAATAAAGTACCACAATTAATCCTAAGCAGAGTAAAGCTATTAAAATTTTTTTACTCATCTCCATCGCTCCCATAATTTTATATTATTCAGACAATTACAATTATAAACCACACTCTGTCTTAGGAATAAATATGGATTTTATATTAATACTCTCAAATTCTTGTTCAACTAACGGGTGCTTATCTACAATAAAGTAATATAAATGATCTTCCACAATCTGCGCTTTAATGGAGTAACGAAAAGGAGCCCAATTTCTCTATTATAATATAGAGGAATTGGGCTTATTAATATTCGATTTTCCTTAACTTTGTAAATCCGCATTTTCCTGACACTACCCCTGGAAGTAAAAATGGAGTAAGTAGATACTTGTCAAAACACAAAAGGGGAGCACATCTTCACGTATATGGTTCATTAAAAACAACAATATGCTTTTGAATATTGTTACAACGAAAGACGATTAGCCTTACTTCTGTAGGAAGTAAGGCTAATCGTCTATGATTTTAGGTTAATTGAAACCTGTCTTTTTTACAGTGGTTGTACATATAATGCAATAAAAAATGATTAAAGGTGGTTTTATGTGGGGACCAATTTAGGAATAATTATGAGTGCATTATGTACTGCGGTTGGAGCGGTGCCTGCTTTGTTATTAAACAATGTATCGCACCGCGTTAAGGATAATTTATTGGCATATAGTGCAGGGATTATGGTTGCAGCGTCTACCTATGCATTAATTCCTTCTACCTTAAAGCTTTCAAACATGTTCGTATTAACTTTAGGGATTTTACTCGGGACAGCTATGCTTACCATATTAGAAATTATCTTACCACATGAAGAAGTTGACCATTCAACCCATGGTTCTGGACAAGCAAGGCCACTTCTATTAATAGCTGCTATGGCTATACATAATATACCAGAGGGACTGTCAGTAGGAGTCAGCTATGCTAGTAAATATGAGGGTTTAGGATCCCTTGTTTCCATTTCAATTGGACTTCAAAATATACCGGAAGGATTTCTTGTATGCTTATTTTTAGTTTCTAATCGTATTCCTAAAGTACAAGCTTTTTTATATACTGCTTTTACAGGAGCTATTGAGTTTGTATCAGCTTTTCTTGGAATCCATTTAACTGACCAATTCCTTAATATCGTACCATATGGACTAGCATTTGCAGCCGGAGCCATGCTTTTTGTTGTGTATAAAGAGTTAATTCCTGAAAGCCATGGAGATGGAAACGAACGATCGGCAACCTTTTCTTTTGTCATGGGACTATTAACGATGATTTTTATTATTGAGTTGTCAATCTAAATATAAAAAATAAACCTTTTTATCTTGGGATTAAACTAGTAAGTTGAGTTTAATCCTATTTTTATTGTCGAAATATTATATATGTTTTTTGGTATAGAAGCTTTAATCTCCTCAGTTTGGAGAAAGCTAAGATTTCCTTTACCAGAATAAGCAGTATCTGCGAGTACTTCATCAATGGTTATTTTTTGTTCAATCGTCTTATTCACTAACGTTTGAAGCTGTTTCCCATCATCTTCATTTCTGAGGTTATATGAATAGCAGTGAAGATTTCTTCCTCTGTCATTGCAATATGGTTTTTATATCCGTAAAAAGTTCTAGACTTAGACTTTCTCCCAAAACGTGCATCAGAGTCTACTGCAGAGGAAATTCCTTTATTAGTCAATAGTCTCTCATCTTCAATAATTTGCTTTATGACGGTTATCTTCTCAAGCAAGCTGCCTTCGGCATCTGGGAGTTTGTCCTCCAACACATCCTTTAGCTCCACCAAATATTGCAAAAGTTGTTTCGCTTTTTCTTCATCAATACCCTCTAATTGTGGAAACTTAGGAAGCTTTTTATAAAGTTTAGAATACTGTTTCTTTACCCCTTTTAATAGTCGATTAGCAGCTTTTTTTAAAACATCTAAAGGCTTATCCTTGGCTGCGTTTACGATAGTATGTGTTGAATCGATAATGAGGGTGTTTGACTTTATTAATCCTTTTTCCACGCATTGCTTAACAATATGGACTAATACCTTTTCAATTCGATTAGCTCCAAGTCTATGTACATTGTGAAGTGTTAGCAGGTTAGTGGAACAAGAGAATACAAAATTAGTATGAGCTTTTGCGATTGCTGGGCTCATTTTTCAATCGGAGCATAACCAACCAGCACATATTAGAGGTAATTTATGGGGATGGTATTTATAGTATTTCTATTTTGGAGGTTGCTTATGGAGGAAATGGGAACCCAGATAAGGTTAACTGCGGGTGAGATCGGTCAACTTTGGATGCAATACTTAAATGATAGTTCAAGCGTTTGTGTCCTCACATACTTTTTAGAAAAAGCCGAGGATGATGAGATTAAGCCTATAATTGAATTTGCTTTAGAGTTATCTAAATCACATGTTAAAAAAATTACATCTATATTAACTGAGGAAAAAAATGCAGTTCCGCATGGTTTTAGGATTGAAGAGGATGTTGATATAACAGCTCCTAGACTTTTTTCTGACGGTTTTGTTCTGAATTTTTTAAACCAAATGTCGAAGGTCGGACTTACTTTATATGGAGCCGCGGTAGCAGCATCCGTAAGAAATGACATAAGAACTTATTACATGGACTGCCTTACGGAAACAATGGAATTATATAATCGAACAACGGAATTATTATTGTCCGAGGGTTTGTTTATCAGGTCTCCGAATCTGCCAAATTTGGAGAAGGTTGAATTTGTGAAAAAGCAATGGTTTATGTTAGATGTGTTTGGAGAAAAAAGACCGTTAGTCGCAGCGGAAGTCGATAATTTATTTGCTAATCTACAAAGAAATGCACTCGGAGTAGCTACACTTACTGGATTTAGTCAGGTTGCCCAGGACAAGGATGTAAAACAATTCTTTTTAAAGGGTTTAGAAGTTGGGAATAAACACATTAGATTATTTAGAGGGAAGTTAGAGGAAAGTAAACTCCCTGTACCGATGGGTTGGGATGCAGAAATAACTAACAGTACATCACATACATTTTCCGATAAACTCATGATGTACCTTACATCTGGTTTAATTTCTATGAGTGTTGGTTATTATGGTACAGGTGTCAGTCAAAGTCCAAGAGGAGATATTAGTTCAATGTATAACAGGCTGTCCTTAGAAGTGCAGATGTATGCTGAAGATGGTGCTAATATCATGATAAAAAATCGATGGTTGGAACAGCCTCCAATGGCATCGGATCGTGATGAATTAATAAGAAAAAGGAATTAATTATAATCCATATTCGAGTCCTTCTGCAAATAAACAGTAAGGGCTTTTTTTATTCTCATTTGATTTATGAAATTCCTTCCTGATATTTTGTGAAGAATTTCACTTAAACTACCATGAAAATAAACTTCTGTAATTCAGGAAAAAAGGCAATACTGAAGAAGACGCAGCTCATTCATTTTTAAAAAAGGGGAGAGCGCCTAA
>NZ_JAGGQY010000074.1:0-26021 GCF_018613105.1 Bacillus sp. ISL-77 | reverse complement strand
AACTGAGGGAGTTCAATAAGAGACTGCCGCCAATGGCAGCTGGATCTCTAACTTTTGCACCAGTTGATAGAACAAGGTGAAAAAATCAAATCACTTCATTTAATCTTCAGTTCCTAACACATCTGTATTTGGGGGCTCATAACCCATCTGGCGCAACATAGCAACAATTTGTCCCTTGTGGTGAAATTCGTGAGTGATGGTATGCATTAGCAATTTACCGGGAGTAATTGTTACTATATCTGTTGTTTCTCTCCAAGGTATCTTTCTCTTTATCGGCTCATCTAACTTACTTCCGAGTAATTCAAATACCTCATTGACTAATGAATCCACCAGTTCAAAGCGTACTTTTGTTTCGTCCAAATTGAATCTCAGTAGTTCTTCCTTTGGAGTAAGTGGCTTCTTTGTTTTTAATAAAATAAATGAACCGAGCCAAGCATTATAACAATCTGCTACGTGTACCAATGAGTCTCTCACACTTTGCCAACCATATCCATTGTGGCGAGTAAAGTCATTGGGTTCTAGTTTCCTACAAAACTCTAGCAGCGTTCCTCGAGTATGTCGGACCCATTCATATTCGTTTTGATCCATTATATACACCCACTTTTTTTAGAATGATAAAACTTATTCTTTATATGTAAAAATAGACCCCTACTTTAGCCCAATAAAAAAAGCCTCAAATCTGAGGCTTTTTTTGTCAATTTATTGTAAAGATAGTAAAGTCATTTGTTGACCTCTTTTTCCTTCAAGTGTTAGGGTCACTTTTTCCCCTTGATGTTCAAATAATTCATTTAACATGCTGCCTGATGCTTTGGCAGCATACGTGATCCCATTAGATGTGATAAACCGAAACGTTCCTTGAGGGTCCACCCCTCCTATATTTGCTGTAACTTTTATTTGATTCGTAGCAGCTGCTGTTGTGGCAGGGATTTTAATTTCTTGGCCAATTTTCAACTTTGCTGAGTCTACGGTTGGATTTAGTTCTTGAATCGATGCGACAGAAATATTTAGGGCTTTACTGATTTTTGTAAAATTGTCACCCGGCTTAATCACATACACTGATGTAATTGGTTTTGTTGTTGCTGGCAGGTTAGTAGTTAAATAGGTTTCACCCACATACGCAGCTTTGCCTTTGAATTTAATCTGAGCCCATCCATTTATAGATGCTTCGACAGAAACTCGATCGTTTAATCGTAACGTACCTATTACAGCACTACTCGTAGAGGCAGCTTCTCTCACTCTCAAGGAAGTGGCCGTTACATACATGGGTTTGGCTTGAGTGACCGCTGGTTTCGTCGTTTCTTCTTGTGTGGTAAGATAATTGGCACTCACAAAACAAACTCTTCCTTTGATCAGAATGCCAGCCCAGCCGTTTTCTATGAAGGAGACCTTCACTAAATCCCCTTGTATATATTTTCCGATGACACTGCTTTCAGTCGTCGGGTGTGACCGAACATTTAGGGTGGTAGCGGTAACTGTTCTGTTATGTACTTTTGGTAAAAGAATTTTTTTACCGTTAATGGAAGTTCGTCCATTGGCCTCTACTATTTCTTGTGCTGTTACTCCATGTGCGGCAGCGATATCTTCGATTTTTTCACCGTTTTTTACCTGATATGTATATTCCTGAATAAAGGCTGCATTTGATGTGCTTGCAAAAAAGCTAAGGACTACGGTAAAAATACCCGTCACAACCAGTTTTTTTACTGGGCTAGTTTGTATCCATTGGTTCACCTGTGACACATATGTATTCCAATTGGCACGAATATCTTTTAGGAATCCTTTGACATCTAATACATTTCGAATATCAAAATAATTGACGCGTTGATCATATTCGCGTTTTTCCATCCTTGAAGTGAACTCTGGGACAGGTTTGATTTGCTTGCTTTTTCCGTGGGTTTCTTTCCTGATTCGTGTTAATTCACCATTTTCAAATAATTCTTTCGTCATAATATCTTGTTCTCCTATTTCCTGTTTAGGGTCATTCATTTGTTCTCATTTAAGAAAAATGGACGATTATGTATTTTTTTAAGGCAGACGATCATGGTTAACACTAAATGCGGCCCATGACCATTTACCTCCCCTATGTATATTTCGACATTTTCCATCATTTTCTGTCCCAATTTTCGTTAGTTTTTCAGAAATATACGAAAATACTGGAGACTGACTACGTCACTATGACAAATTTTTCTAGGGCATTCCCCTATATATTTGCATACGTATATAAGGAATGGAGTGAAATACAGTGAATGCTCAAACAGAAAATACAAAAGAAACCAAGGAAAATAGTAATTCTGACAAGATGGAACTGATTTCACAACTTGAAAAACAAGTTTCCGTTTCAGTCTGGATTCAATTTATTGGTCAACTCATGGAGGCATTTTATTTATCTAAAATTATGTTGATTGATGAGGAAGCCCGATCGGATGCCAATGAAAGACAGATATTACTGGGAGCATGGATTCAAACCATGGGCCAATTTTTAGAAGGTTTTGGTACGACGAAACAATTATTAACGGATGAGGAACGGCTCACGTTGGAAGCTCAAGAAATCACCAATTTGGGAGATTGGTTACAATCCTTAGGGGTTGTATTAGAAGCCAACGCAGGCACGCAAATTATTCTGGAGGAAAAAAAGAAAGAATTGGAACCGACCGAGTTCTTGCCATAACTGTTATTTATTTGTTGAAGTTCGATGACTTAAATTGTTACATGGCTAAACAACTACATTGAAAAAAGGAATGGGTTGGAAATGAATCAATCGAGTATGCTCTTGTTTAATGAAAATGATAAAAGACGGATATTTCTGCGACCTCATGCTTTTTATCACCATTTTCACTATGGGAGACCACATTTCGGCACCCCTTTATTTGGTGGATTTATGGATGGATGGTTTAACCGCCCATTTTTCTCTCCATATGGTTACAGTTCCCCTTATTATGGATATGGTTATCCTGGGTATTATCCTTATTATTAGTTTAATGTCTTTTTTAACTGCCAGGTGCAAGAAATTATAGTTGAAGATGGGGTTGCGGCTGCAACTCCTTTTCTAATGCCACTAACGGCAGTTTAGTTTATTAAGATATCTTCCATTTGTTTAATTGGGTGCCAGCTCATGTTATAATGAGTAACTTAGGATCATTACTACTTTTACTTAGAAGTGAACGGATGCCAAGAAAAGCCTCCGCCTAGCGATAAAATATGAGGTGTATGAGAATGAATAAACGATGGACGATTGGTAAAATTAAAGAATTTGTTGAGAACCATTCGGAAAGCAAGTTGCTAACGACGGAATATCAAGGTTTTTCTCAAAAGTTACTATTTACATGTGCATGTGGCAACAACTTTGAGAAAACATTTACGAAATTTAAAAATAATAACCAACGTAAATGTGACGTGTGCCAACCTCCAAAAGCGACACGATAACGTATAGCGAATAAACGAAGTGCCAATTTCTATTAAAGAGAAGTTGGCACTATTTTTATTTTATAGGGGAATAAAAGTGGATTTAGTTTGTAAGTTTTTCATTAAGATAATATTTAAAAAAACGGTATGAAAAGACTACTTAAAATTGGTATAAATTGCCGTTGATTGGGAAAAAAATAGGTTTTATCCCTTTTTAAATCGAAGGTCCTATTCTAAATGAACTGTCTATCGACTACCCGACTATTTTTCTATTTACAATCTTCATATTCAATTAATAAATCCCATTTATAATCAAATCCGTGGTTAAGAAATGTAATCTGAGAGGGGAATATGAAGCATGACAAATGAGAGATCTTTGGACGAATTAATTAGGAAGTTTAACGAACAAAATTTGAAAAAGAATATTGATCGCCGCAGCTTTCTTCATGGAGCCGGCAAGATTGCAGGGCTGTCCCTAGGGTTGGCTATTGCTCAATCAATGGGAGGATTTAAAGTAGATGCTGCTCCGAATTTCAGCGAATATCCTTTTACTCTTGGTGTTGCTTCTGGCGATCCGCAATCTGACAGTGTCGTTTTATGGACAAGGTTAGCTCCGGATCCGTTAAATGGCGGAGGAATGCCCTCTCATATCGTTCCCGTCAATTGGGAGCTTGCAACAGATGAAAACTTCCGCAGCGTGATCAAACGAGGAACAGAACATGCTTCGCCTACCCTCGCCCATTCTGTCCATGTAGAAGTGAGCGGCCTGAAGGCGAATACGGTTTATTATTACCGTTTCAAGACCGGAAATGAACTAAGCCCTGTTGGAAAAACAAAAACCCTTCCGGCAGCAGGTGCCAGCGTAGCAAGTATGACGTTCGCATTCGCTTCCTGCCAGCAGTATGAACACGGGTATTATACTGCGTACAAGCATATGGCGAAAGAGGATCTCGATCTTGTGTTCCACGTTGGCGATTACATATATGAATACGGTACGAACGAGTATCTTTCGCCAACGGGCAATGTCTGTGCCCACAAAGGCGATGAAATTATCGCGCTTGAAGATTACCGCACTCGCCATGCCCAATATCGTTCAGATGAACATCTAAAGGCTGCACACGCTGCATTCCCGTGGGTTGTTACATGGGATGACCATGAAGTGGAAAACAACTACGCAAATGTCATTCCAGAAAAAGACCAGTCTGTTGAAGAGTTTATCAAGCGCCGTGCCGCTGCATACCAGGCTTATTACGAGCACATGCCGCTTCGCAGGTCGTCATTGCCGCACGATGGAGGCATGCAATTATACAGGGATTTCACGTATGGTGATTTGGCGAACTTCTATGTTCTTGATACACGCCAGTACCGTGATGACCAGGCGAATGGTGATGGAACGAAAGCTCATACACCGGAATCCTTGGATCCAAAGCGCACTCTTCTTGGAACAGAACAAGAAAAATGGCTGCTTGGCAATCTAGGAAACTCGAAATCCCATTGGAACGTCCTTGCCCAGCAGATTTTCTTTGCGCAGCGCAAATCTGGAAGCAGCACGGCTCCGAAATACAGCATGGATTCATGGGATGGCTATCCGGCCGCACGAGAGCGCGTTACCGATTTCGTAGCTGGACATAACATCAACAACGTGATCGTTATTACAGGAGATGTCCATGCAAGCTGGGCTTCTAACCTGACAACGGATTACAACAATCCAGACGCTCCGATTTTTGGAGCAGAGTTTGTGGGAACATCGATTACTACAGGAGGAAACGGATCGGATTGGCGTGCAGACACAGCCAAATCTTTAGCGGACAACCCGCACATCAAATTCTTTAATAATTACCGCGGTTACGTTCGCTGCCAGGTCACTCCGCAACAATGGCGTGCAGATTACCGTGTCGTTCCATTCGTAACTGAGCCGGGAGCAGATATTTCAACAAGAGCGTCATTTGTTTATGAGAAAGACCAGAAAGGGATAAAGGAAATAGCAGCCACCACGGTGCCTATGGGTATCCAAATGTCTGCAGAAGTGGAAGAAGACCGCCACAAAGCCCACGCACGAGCGCATGAAATCCAAATGGAGAAAAAGCGCAAACGCGAAGCCGTTCCTAATTAAATAAGATAATACCTGTAGAACAGCAGGCGCTTCATACGAAGGATACAAAATAGAATGGTCTATTTTGTATCCTTTTTATTTGGAGGCATAATATCGTAGTTATTCTTAGAGTACAAGGATTCAAACTTTGAAATAAGAAATTTTTACGGTATAGATTCAAAGATAGTAAAAGAATGGGGTTTTTATTGCACCTGTCAGTTGAAGAGAAAGTAGTAATAATTTTAAGCTTTTTGGTAAATTTTAAAATAAAAACTGTTGAAATTGGGTGTTCCTATTGCGTGTTGTACTGTGCCTAACTCTGGTACTTTGCTGCTGGAAATTTGGAGATATAAAAAATTGGAGAAAATATTACCCCACTATTTTATACCTAATTGTAAATAATTTATTATATAGCTTCTTTGTTAACGGAAAATATTTTCTATGGAAGTTGGAACCTGATTTTTTATTAAACCATACCCTTTCAGTATTAATTCAAACTTTCATCATATTTCCATGTATTGTCATACTATTTTTGTCCTATTTACCTAAAAATCGGAAGAATCAAATAATGTATTTACTAATATCGGGAGTAATTCTTGTTTGTATCGAAGGTATAATGTTTATTGGTGGAAAAATCACCTATCATAACGGTTGGAACTTCTGGTGGTCAATCGCCTTTAATTTCTTGTGGGTTATTATGTTGAGATTTCATTACCTTAAGCCGATTCCAGCTTGGTTGGTTTCTTTTTTATTTACAGCTTTTTTTGTCATTTATTTCCATGTTCCGTTTCCTTAACACAAGTAAACAACGAAAAAAGATTTTTATCGTTGATTTCAGACTTTAAAAAAGTTTAATACCTAATCACACCGAACTTATTGTAGGTGCATAACATGCCTATATGTAACTGCACCTGTTAAACCCTCAACATATATAGGTCCATACAAGGACTGCAACAAAGCAAAGGAAAATATACCTCATCAAAATGTACATCAACCGTATCAACAGCCCCAACATATTCCACAGTACCCACAAACACCATACGCTCCTCAGTATCAGCGATATTGGTGATAGCAGAGAGACCATTACAACTATAACTGGGACGAAGACCGCTTTGAATCTTAAAGGGGTCTTTGTAAGTTTATATAGATGGGCTGGTCTAACTAATGATTTAGTTAGACTTTTTTGCGATGGGCATACCCCTACTCAAGTTTACTGGTATAAGAGAGTGATAGTTTGGCAATAATGATGATAGTTACATATTCGAGGGGGTTATGAGGGTGAAAGAGAATAGGTTGTTATTGTCAGAGTTTGCGAGTGAGGAAGGTTTTGAGCTTAACAGCTATCTTACCAGTTTGTTTGAATATTTTTCTAGTTTGACAAAAAATGAAGGTACGAAGATCGAGCCAACTCCTTGATTTGTGAGGAGTGGCTTTTTTTGTGTGTTCATTTTACTGTGTTGGGGGTTGAGAATGGGGTTTCAGGCATTTACTGGCAACCAGTGGATTCATTCAATGGTTTACTGTCGACTTTTCATAGTTTACTGTCGACTTTTTTCACTTTACTGTCCACTTTTGATTTTTACTGTTCACTTCTATTAACTTACTGTCCACTTTCCCCTATTTACTGTCCACTCCCTCCATTCAACCTCAAACTCCCCAAAAAGCCAGACGATAGACTGGCTCTGGTAACTTTTATTTCTACTTTTTCAATTAGACCAGCCTAATTTCAAGACTTAAAACCATTAAGTTACCTTTTTTTATTAAAACCCTGCCACCGCCTAAAATTTGGTGTCAGGCACCACGATATGCCGCTAATTTTATTATTTGATTGCCGCAAAAAATTAGTGTGTGGGGATTTCTTCCCAAACAATTTCTCGGTTGCGGACGCTATCATGGGTTCATTTTTCAAAAATGTGTTTTGGATTGAGGCTTGCCTTCCTCTTTGGGTGAGTTTTTGGGTATAATAGAGGAATATGGATTTTTTGGAGGGGGTTGTGGCTTTGGAGTCGACGCCTGCAAGTGAACGGATTGAGCTTTTTGGAGATCAGGTGCGGGAATTGCTGCACCCGACGGTGACGGAGGATGCGAAGCTGGTTCAGAAGGGTTTGATGCTGTACCGACAAGGGCTGGTGAAGCAGTTACAGATATGGAATGAGCAGATTACTGCGACGGTCCAGGATGTGACGCCTTGTTATGTGAAGTTGAATTTTGAGTTTTTGTCGCAGAGTGAGTGCTCGTGTCCGACTGAGGGGTTTTGTCGGCATCAGATGGCGGTGTTTTTGAGTGCTTATTCTCGGGTTGGCAGTGTGGCGGATTGGGTCGCTGAATGGCGGGAGCCGATGCGTGAGTCGATGCGTGAGTCGAAGGCGGTTTCGGACTGGGGGCTGCAGACGGCGAAGGATTTGATTAAGGCGAATGGGGTGTCGAAGCCGGATTATGGGCGGTGGGTTCATTCGTTTGAGGTGAGTTTTGATACGCTGTTGGCGACGAAGAAGTATACGAGCCCGTATGTGATTCCGGAGTTGTTTGGGATTTATGAGCGCCGGATTCATGCGAGTGCGCCGGTTGAGCAGGAATGGCGCTTGCTGTATGAGTTGGTTGGGATTGTGGTTTCGTTTCGGAAGCTGGCTCGGCTGAGTGAGCAGCTCGGGCATGATGAGGATATGGTGAAGCGGGCTTATTTGCATTTGTTCCATAATTTGATGGATGATGCGGAGGAGCTCTCGATGAAGATTGGCGTGCAGTCGCTTCCGTTTGATTTTGATGAGTTTGTCGATAAGTTACGGGAGGATACGTTTGAGCTGTTGACGTGTACGCAGGGGGTGGCGTATGAGCGGATTTTCTTGTATCGGTTGTTGTGGATTCATTTTTTCAAGAAGAAGGCGTGGCGTGAGGAAGAGTTGGTGAAGATTCAGGCTCGGATGAAGGGGCTGCAGGATTGGGAGAGCCCTGACCCGCTGCTGCTCGCTGGGATTCATTTGAATTTCTTGCTTGGGGATGATGAGGCGGCGTTGAAGTTGACAGGTCCGTTTGGCGATGAGGAGATTGCACCTTATTTGGTGTATTGGATTGAGTATTTGTCGGGGCTGAAGGCGTGGAAGCGTGTTGGCCCGGTGATTGAGTTGTTTTTGCAAAAGGTGAAGGGCTATTTGGAGTGGCTCGGCGGGTATCATAGTTGTGCGACGTTTGTGCGGAATGCGCTTCGGGCGGTGGCGCCTTATTGTGCGGAGAGTGACCGGGTGGATTTGTATGAGCGGGCGATGCTTTCGATGCTGCCGTATAGTTTTGGGGATTATGAGTTTGTGTTGTTTGAGCGCGGGCAGTATGAGCGCTGGGGTGAGCTGCAGGCGTTTGTGGGCTTGGATTATTATGAGTTGCCGAAGGACCGTTTGAAGCTTGTGGAGAAGGAGCGTCCTGAGGTGCTGTTGGCGATGCTGCATCAGACGGCGCAGCGTGAGATTGATCAGAAGAACCGGGCGAGTTACCGGATGGCGGTGCGGCACTTGAAGAAGCTGCGGACGCTGTATAAGAAGTTGAAACGGGTCGATGACTGGGAGTATTTCCTGGATACGTTGATGGAGCGGACGAAGCGGCTGCGGGCGTTTCATGAGGAGTGTAAGCGGAGTAAGTTGATTGAGGGTTGATGGGTTTTTCTTAATAGAGCAAAAGGTGCCAATTCTCGTGGCACCTTTTATTTTTGTTATTTTTACCAGGGGCGGTGGTGCTGGTTCGTTCGAATGTATATTTGAACTGGGATGGTTACTGTTGAAGCAGGCTTAGTAACAATAACGAATGTATGTTTTGGGCTATGGCCTGATAGGTAATCTCGAATTCTGCATGGTCCCCTTCTGCATGGCTGACGGGAATGCTAATTCCGAGGGAATCGCTGGTGAAATAGCTAAATGTGTCGGACTGATTTTCGTTACCGATATTGTCGAGTGAATCGGCGTTTGTGAGCATGTTTAGTAGGTCGCTTGGGTGTATGCTGTTCAGGATGCCTTGGTGTTCAGGCTTGATGAATTTGGCGTTTTGCTTGAGATTTCCGACGAAGTTTTCATCGATATTGACCATGTCTTTTAATTGTAGAATAGTTCCCGTTTCGATGTCGATATTGGTTGTATAGTAATGATTATTGGGATGGGCTGCACCGTTCATGTACCCCACTCCTGTGTATTGAATACTCAGCAGGCTGGGACTTTTGGATTTGATTTCATAATTGATTTCGAGGGTTAGGTCTTGAACCTCGGGCAGGTAATAGTTTAGTACTTTGATGGCTTCTTTTTTTAAAAGTTGATTAATGGTTTTCTCCTTTTGCTGATCGCTTGATTTCGTGAGTTGGGGATAGTTTATTTTGATGTTGTTTTCTGTGTAGTTTGTTTTTGTTATTTCGTAGGGATTACTGGATGGACCTGGATTGTTAGGGCTGCTATTGTTGTTATTGTGGTCGGGTTGTTCGGCGGGCTTTACGCCGGGGTTGGTGTCAGGTTGTTCGGCGGAACCGGGCTTGGCATCGGGTTTATCAGTGGGTTTTTCGTTTGGATTTTCAGTTGCTGGCTCCGGTTGTGGATCACCATTCGTTTTCGAATTATTCCCTTGGCTGCATGAGGTTAACAACAGAAGTAAAAATATTAATAGCGTTATATTGAGATTCTTCTTTCCCATATACGATCTCCTCGTTTTATGTCCTTAATAGATACAATAAAAAACCACAGCTGAAGCTTCCATTGGTAGGTCCAGATGAAACTAGATTTCGCCATCAATTATATGCCACTTTATTCTTTTTATGTTACAACTGGCGGTTTCCTTTCTCAGGTCATTGTCTTTCCGATTCTGGAGAACCAGCACTTATTAGGGGACGGATCCCTGCCGGGGACTACTTTTAAGTTACCTTTTGTAACAACAAACCACGTACGAATATACTACTTAAGGAATAACTTCAATCCTCGCCCTCCTCTAACCACACTTTTTTGGGTATAATAGAGGATATGGATTTTTATGGAGTAATTTAGATTTCACTTATGAGATTTTTTGGAGTTAATTTTGGTGTATTTTAGTGTAATTTTTGGTGTTATTTATGGTGTCATTTATGGTGTCAGGCACCGCTCGTGGACACTTTAGTTATTTTGTCCATACGGAGCGGACATTTAGTTAGAATTAGCTAGGTTGACTGGTATTGTGGCTTGTTTATTTTTAGGTGAAATTTGTTTTGTGCCATTTTGGATGGGTTTTGTTCCATTTTAATAAGTTTTTGTGCCATTTCAGGGGGCTTTTGTGCCATTTTTAAGGGGTTTTGTACAATTAGACATTTTCTGGAAATTAACAACTAGTAATAGCTTTGATGTTTGTGAAATTATGCATTTTCCGGAGATTTCCATCTAACTTTGTTCTCTCCCCCAATAAAGGAGTTTTGGATCGATGCTTAAAACAAGGTTTATGAAATTGCTGACAACTAAATTAGGGGAAGGTCGCTTTCTTCTTACTGCGGAGGATGAACGAGGTCATGTGATGAGCCCGTTTAGATGGAAGAATCTCGTTTTCAGCAGTCATGAGGAAAGCTTCTTTGGTACGCTCCTTGAGACGGATACGGTGAACGACGTCGAGGGTGTGGTGGTGAGCGGCTGGCATCTGGTTTCGCTTTTTGCCAAGGAGTCGTTTAATCGATATATCGAATGGGATTGGAATGAGCAATCTGAGATTTGTCTGGCGGCCGCCCATTCGCTGTATGAGGGCATCGTTGAGAAGGATTGGCTGCCGGACTTTTCGGTCTGGGAGCACGGGGATTTCCGTTGGAAGCTTCCTGAACGCGTGAAGGATGAGTTTGACCCATCGTTTTGGGAACAAAGGATTGAGGAGTCTGAGCCCGCCATCGACGAACTGATAGGCCATGAGCTTGGGACGACCAAAAACTATATCTCAGACTTGTACAATGATGCCCTCGATGGCTACTTAACGCGGAATTCTGCGATGAAGGAGTTATTCGGGCCGAAGCTTGATTTGCTCCGGAAGCAAAATATTTCCGGCGGAGAACTCGCTCGCTATTTTGATGAGGAAAGCTGGCTGGAATGGGTCGGAATTAAGGAAAGCGACACACCTTTTACGATTGGGCTGCGCTTAGATGAGCCGGTTGATGGCGAAGGTGCGTGGAGTCTGGATCTATTTATACGAGGAAAGAAAAATGTCGATGAGGTTTATGATGTGGATGGGACCACCAAGATCCCAGCGAAGTGGCGTCCATTTTTAGAAAAAGTTGACCGCGAGCGGGAGCGCTGGGTGCGATTGATTCCGTGGTTGGGTGAAGACGGTTATTTCAAAACGCATCTGAGCGAGGAAGAAGCATGGATGTTTTTGACGGAGGCGAGTGAGACACTGGTGGCATTGGATGTTGAAATCCTCCTCCCTTCCTGGTGGCAGGCGATGAAAAATGCCAATCTGAAAGTGAAGGCATCGCTGAAGGGTGGCTCGAGTCACCGGCCGTCATTCGTCGGGCTTCAGGCTATGCTTGATTTTAACTGGCGCTTTTCGATGAATGGTGTCGACTTATCCGAAGATGAGTTTGGGAAACTTGTCGAGGAAAAAAGACGGCTTGTCTTCATTCGCGGCCGTTGGGTAAAGCTTGACCCGCAGTTTATTCGACAAATACAGGATATGATGAAACGTGCTGAAAAAGAAGGCCTGCATGTCCGCGATTTGCTGGAACAGGAATTGCTGGAGTCGGATACTGCTGAAGATGAACTGGACAATCCAAAGGCATTTGCGAAGATTCAAATTGAGTTAAACCGTCAATGGAAGCAAATGATCAAACAGCTGTCGGAAGTCCACGAAATTCCGCTCGAGGACGTGCCTCCTGGGTTGCAGGGTGAGCTTCGTCCTTACCAGCAGCTCGGCATGAGCTGGCTCTGGTTCTTGCGCCAGTACGGATTTGGTGCCTGCCTCGCCGATGACATGGGTCTCGGTAAAACCGTCCAGCTGATCTCTTACCTTTTAAAGGTGAAAGATGTGGTCGGGGATGAATTGGCTGTGGTGCCTGACACCCAAACTGAGGCGAAAAAACGCCGCAAGAAGGATGAGGATGCGGCTGCAGTTAAAGTTCCAACCAAGGCTGCGTTGATTATTTGCCCAACTTCTGTGCTTGGAAACTGGCAGAAGGAGCTAGAGCGCTTTGCACCGGAGATGAAGGTGTATTTGCATTACGGGTCGAACCGTCTGAAAGAGGAAGCTTTTGCGGAGAAGGCAAAAGATGCCGATATTGTTTTGACTTCGTATGGCCTGAGCCACATCGATTTGGAGGAGTTTGAATCACTGATTTGGAGCTCGATTGCGATTGATGAGGCGCAAAACATTAAGAATGCCCAGACTAAGCAATCAAAGGCGGTTCGAAAATTGCGTGGCCGCCATCACATTGCACTGACAGGAACTCCGATGGAAAACCGCTTATCGGAATTGTGGTCTATTTTTGATTTTACCAATCATGGCTATCTGGGCAGCTTGGGGCATTTCCAGAAAAAGTTCGTCATTCCGATTGAAAAAGATGAGAAGAAAGACAGGGTTCAACAGCTGCAATCGTTGATCCGGCCGTTCTTGCTGCGTCGCACGAAAAAGGATGAAGAGGTTGCCCTTAACCTTCCTGACAAGCTGGAGCAAAAGGAATATTGCCCGCTCACCGCTGAGCAGGCGTCGTTGTATGAACAGCTCATCCATGACACGTTTGCAGAAATTGAAAAACTGTCAGGCTTTGAGCGCAAGGGGTTAATTTTACAAATGTTAAGTAGATTGAAGCAGTTGTGCAACCACCCTGCCCTCTATCTGAAGGAAAAAGCTGCTGGGCGCGAGCTGCTGGAGCGTTCGAATAAGCTTGAGAAACTTGTCGAATTAATTGATGCCGTTTTGGAACAGGGTGAAAGCTGTCTGATTTTCACCCAATATATCGAGATGGGCGAAATGATTCGGAGCACATTGAAGAAGAAATTTGGCATCGAGGTGCCGTTCTTGAACGGAAGTGTGCCAAAAGTGAAGCGTGACGAGATGATTGAGCGGTTCCAGAATCAAGAGTTTCCGGTGTTCCTGCTGTCATTGAAAGCAGGTGGAACCGGGTTGAATCTGACGGCGGCCAATCACGTCATCCACTACGACCGCTGGTGGAACCCGGCTGTGGAGAACCAGGCCACCGACCGTGCCTACCGGATCGGTCAATCGCGCTTCGTTCATGTGCACAAGATGATCTGCACGGGTACCCTCGAGGAGAAAATCGATGCGATGCTAGAGAAGAAGCAATTCTTGAATGATCAGATTATCCAGAGTGAGAACTGGATTACCGAGTTATCTACGGATGAGCTGAAAGACTTGGTTTATCTGGGGTAATGTGGTTTTTCGTGTAATGATGGTGTCTGTGATGGTAATGGTGTCAGGCACCATCGTGTAAACCTAAAAAACATACAATGAAAAAATGCTCAGAGATTACCACTCTGAGCGTTTTTTCGTTGTTCCACTTATAGTCCCCCGTTTGTTGAGAGGCGCCTCTTTTTGAAGGAATATTCCTAAATTAGGATTTGCAATTTATAAATTTACTGTGTAATGGGAGGAAAAAGCTAAATACAACAAAATACAACGGTATTGAAAAGAAAAAGCTCCAGCCATGTGGCTTGATATAACCTACTTTTCTCATTCCCCATTCCAATAGAGTAGCAATTATGGTAAATATAATGACAATTATCCATTTATTTGTTTTCTTAAAATAGTTTAAAAAAATAACGGAAAGAGAGGAAGGAATTAAGCTGTAACTTATAAACTCTCCTATTCCCGTGATATTTGGGTTACCAAAATCAACAAGGTCGAACATTTTTGCAAATAAGGAATCACCAATCCAAGCAAAATAACCAATTACTCCAAATGTAATATAAAGAACTCTCCAACCGATCTCTTTTTTGGGCATAAAAAGAGCATATAAAAACAATAGCAAACCTACACTGATCGGCAGCCAATTTCCTTGAGCATGTAAATCTAAATTCTTACTCAATGAACTCAAACTAATCACCTCTTATTTACTTTCTCTAAATTAATTATGATTATTTCAAGTATTGTCCCTCATCATTTAGACCATACTCTGTTATTTTTCAGTATAATTTTGCTATTTCGCCTATTTTGTAACCGCTTTTATGTGAATTGATTCACATGTATAATAGGTTTATAAGGAATCCAATAACCCATTCCAGGGAGGAATCATGATGCTTACTAATTTTTTGTTTGAACTCAAAAACTGGTTGCTTGGCGAGCCAATGGATGAAATCCACGAATTCGAACGATTAGAATCAAAACATACCAGGGTTCACCATGATGAATATATTTACGAAATTATCCGGGTCCATTAATCCATTTTATACGTCAAAGAAGCCTTCAACTTAGAGGGCTTCTTTTTTTCGAATGAGACGAAAGAAATTCAGCTAGCATAGCCTCAAAAAAAGAAAGCAAACTAAAATCGTGGGGTGCTGAAATAGTTGCAGCCTTAAAGGAATAACTAAATGGGTGGTGAAAAAATGGCTAAAAATAAGAATAACCAATTTAAGAAACATAATACGGCTCTACCAAAAGCCGATTTAGAATTTGCGGAAGAACGAGGAAATGGCTTTGAAAAAGTCGCATTAAAAGCCCAAAAGAGTCATAATAAGTAACCATAACGGGACAGTTATCCTATCCCGCCTGTTGTTCTAGTGGAGCGTTTCTGTTCTATTCAGGAACGCTTTTTACTAGCTACTTTATTCATGTGATATATGTAGGATTTGATAAATTACTCCGCTCATTTCTTTTACACTGCTTACATCGTTTAAATAATAAAACACATCGTACTTCCATTTATCGGGATTATAAATAACTAGATACTCTGTATTATCAATCGTTGGAATATCTTTTCCTATTTTATCTTTTAAGTTATTTAGACTTTCTTGTGGTGGTATGTCTCTTGTGATTTGGAAAAGATATTTATTCTCTTTGATTTTCGATGTCGTTGTATCAATTAGTGGAATTCCGACATTTACTCGCTGCCATCCAAAAGAGTTGATTATATTGTCATAATAACCATTAAATAAGAACTTGTTTAGCCCGTTGCTGCCGTTCCAAAGGTATAATGGACAATAACTATTTTGTAAATTATTATGGATTCCTTTTTCAGTTATCAAATAGAGTTTAAATTTAAGATCCTCAAATCCGTCTGTTTTATGACCATTATTCCATACTCTGTCCTTGATTATGTTCATATCATAATCACTTGGTAATGTAATTTTGTATTGTGTGGCTATCATTTAATCAATTCCTCCTTTTGAGTCCTTGAGAATCACTGGCATTTATTTTTGTAGTGAGGGCATAAAAGAATTTTTGTGGTTCATCGAGGCGGAGATGGGCTTTGGTGACTTTTTTCTTAAACCCATAGATGAACCTCGCTTCGACAGGATGATAAAATTCCACTTCAAATGTGGGTTTTTCTTTGAAAAAATCAGCAAGGACGGCGTCAAAAACTTGTTTTGATTCGTCTTTTGTTAATGTTTCGGGGCCATGATAATAATGGATGCTTTTAATTTCCTCAAGCGGAACGATTAACTGTTTGATGAGCCCGACCTGGACGTACAATTGTTGGTCGGTGATCATAATCGGGCAATGCCGAATTGCTTGGATTTCTGCCAGAAAGAATAATAAGGTAAACACATTTAATACCAGAGCGATAGTGGCGACTAGCGGACTCCACGAGTGAAGGAGAAAATGAAAACCTACCGATTCCAAAACCAGGGCGTGGATCAGCATGACGTAAAGCGTGATGGTGCCCGTATTTTTTATGATAGGTGTAAATAAGCTCATTAGGTATCATCGGTTTTTTCCGCCAAGAAAATAGGCTGAAATAATAAATGGTCATATCGGAGAAAAAGATTTCTCGTACCGGAGATGGTTGTAGATGCTGTTCCCATGCTTGTTTCATTCGATATGGAAAGGTTGGAATTTTGCTTTCGTTTTTGCGGTAGCTTTTGATGATTTTTGGAAACGAAGTAAATAGCTTAATCACGACATAAAGCTCTAGCAGGAAAAAGGCTGCCTCACCCGTGAATAAGATATATTTTACAAAGGGGTAAGCTGACAGGAGACCGTGCGGAATAATCAGTACCGCAGCGCCATATCCTGCAATCATGACAGGGAGTATATATTTAAGCGAGTAACGCTTTCTTAGGATAAAGAAGTACACGAGTAAAGGTATGGTAATGATGAAATCAAATAGGGATCCTAAGGAGAGGACGACAGTAAACCAGAGCCATTTATTTTTCGAAAGAGATATCATTGTTACCTCCGGAAGACCTTGATACTGTCATTTTAACATAAATATCCAATTAATTAGATTGTAAAGTACTCTAAAATTGTGAAAAATATCAATAAATTTTAGAAATAACTTCTGTAATAATATAACATTACTCCAAGGGTAATGATGGTATAAGCCATGGAGGTAAGGAAAACAACATTCGGTGAAAACTCATACTTTTGCTGGTCAACTTTGATCCCAGTGGTGCCTTGAACTGTCATATCTAAATATCTTGAAGTGTGCCCGCCTTTTGACGTAAAGAACCAAATGATAACGGTGGAAGCTAATCCAATAAAGAATGAATAATCAATGAATTTTGTATGGGTATAATACGTTATGCCATAACTCAATCCTGTTAAAACTAAAAACGTAATCATGATGGTAATTAGTCTTTTCATTATTGTTAACTCCCCTTTTAAAATACCTATCTCTATATACGGATTTATCGCAAAAATGTTCCAATTATTGGTTTTTTTAATATTAGTTCCATGTTCACAGAGGTACAGAACCATTATCCAGGCTTAACCAAAAGAAGGACCCATATGGTCCCCGTGATTACTCTTTTATCCCCAGCACACGAATCCGCTTATAATCCGCGATCCACTCACCGTTGCGGAATAAAACTTCTCTTGAGTTCTCTTCCACTCTCGTGATGATTAACTCTTTGGTTTCGGTTGTCACGCCTTCGAACATGCTTGTGGCGAACATCTCGATCCAGTTTCTTAAGCCTTGCTCTCCAGATAAAGGGGTCGGCCGATCAAAATGTTGGGCGTGGGTGACCCGAAATCCTACTTGTTCCATCATGGATGTGTATTCGCCAATGCTTGGGTAATACCAAGGGAGCTGCTCTGATTTATACGTGATTCCCTGTTCGCCTAACTGATTAATAATTGCGTCGATAATTTTCTGGACGTTGCCTTTCCCGCCGAATTCAGCGACAAATCTGCCCCCAGGGTTTAAGGCATTATAAATGGACTGTAGAGCCTGTTTCGGGGTTTTAATCCAATGAAGTGTAGCATTAGAGAAAACTGCATCAAACTCGTTAGTGTACCCCATGTTCACAGCGTCCTGTACCTTGAAGGTGAGACCCGGGTACTTTTTTTGTGCTTGCTGGATCATGTTTTCGGATTTATCAATCCCAATAATATCGACTCCCAGTTGATTCAGTTGGTTGGCTAGATCCCCTGTTCCGCAGCCAAGATCAAGAATCTTTTCTCCTGACTTCGGTGCTAACAATTGGACCAAATCCACTCCAAATTGAGAAACAAAAGAATGCTTCTTATCATATAAATTGGCATTCCAACTATCTTCCTTAACCTTACTAGCCATTTTTTATCACAACCCCTTTTAGATACTCCATTTAATAATTATAACAAAGGGATGTGAAAAATACCTGTATGGTGTCCTCACCGGAAGGACAGGTGTCCACAGATGGTGCCTGACACCATTATTATTTCTCGGCGGTTTTTCTAATGAGGGACATTAGGTTGCGCACGATTAAAAAGGCGGCTGCGATGGATGCAAAGCTATGTAGTGAGGTCCAGGACTTTTTATATTTGATTAATTTTGTGTTTTTTTCGAGCCAAGATTCAACAAGTGTCGATGGTAGTGTAAATAAGAGGCACTTAAATAAGATTCCATATATGCCTGAATCTCTAGTTACTTGATTGAAATAAATGCAGCTGATTGGGAAAATGAGATAGCTAAATAGAACACTTATATCAAAGCTTTTAGATAAGTTAACAGGGTATTTTAAGTATCTCTTTTTACTAATAAATTATCTAGAATGGTGGCTATATAGCTTTTCAATAAGAAAATAATCAACCAGTCCTTTAAAGGCGGCTTTCGAATTAAGTTAAAGAACGTACCAATTCCAGAAACAAATAAAAACTTTAAGATGTTTTTTTCAAGCTGATTTCGCATTTTCTTCACCCCTCAAGCATGTCGCCTTTGTTTAACCAATAAAGTTGAAAAAAAAGTACTGCATTTATTATTGTTGCTTTAAACTCTCTCCATTTACCGCAAGAGCGACTTTTTGCTTTGGATGGTAAATGAAGGTTCTCCATTTACCGCTGGAGCGGATTTTTGCTTTGGACGGTAAATGAAACGGCTCTCCATTTACCGCTGGAGCAGATTTTTGCTTTGGATGGTAAATGAAACGACTCTCCATTTACCGCTGGAGCAGATTTTTGCTTTGGATGGTAAATGAAACGACTCTCCATTTACCGCCAGTGCAGCTTTCGCTTTGACACGGTAAATGCAAGCATAGAAATAAGGCCAATCTCAGTAGTGAGATTGACCTGTCCACACCACCCGGACAAATAGGTGCATTTGTCCACGGGCGGTGCCTGACACCAATGATGGCACTAAAGATGGAACCATAGGTAATTTAAAAGTCAAAGTTGTCGGGGTCTGGGCCGACGCGGTGGTTTTGGTTTAGGTTGTTGATTTGGTCTACGTCTTCTTGTGTTAGCTCAAAGTCGAATACTTGTGAGTTTTCGATGACTCGGTGTTCTTTTGTTGATTTTGGGATGGTGACGACGCCGTTTTGCAGATCCCAGCGCAGGATGATTTGGGCGACTGTTTTCTTGTATTTTGTGGCGATTGCTGCCAATCCTTCATTGTCTAACAATTGGCCTTGCATTAATGGCGACCAGGCTTCCATCTGAATTCCCTGTTCGCGGCAGAACGCTTGGACTTCCTTTTGGGTTAAGCGCGGATGGTATTCGACTTGGTTTACCATCGGCTTGACCTCTGCATCTTTCATCAGGTCTACAAGCTGGTGCACTTGGAAATTGCTTACCCCAATTGCACGTACACGCCCTTCTTTATAAAGCGTTTCTAATGCTCTCCACGCCTCCTTGTATTTCCCAGCCACAGGCCAATGAATTAGATAGAGGTCCAGGTACTCTAAACCTAGTTTATCTAGGCTTGTTTGATACGCTGCTAATGTGGATTCGTAGCCGAGGTCAGCATTCCAAACCTTGGATGTGACAAATAAATCTTCTCTAGCGATGCCTGATTCCTTAATCCCTTGTCTGACACCCTCTTCGTTTTCATAGATGGCCGCTGTATCAATGCTGCGGTAGCCATGTTGGATCGCTGTTTTTACCGCGTTCACTAACTCAGGTCCTTCCTCTACTTTAAAGACGCCAAGTCCGAACCAAGGCATTTTTACTCCGTTATTTAATGTAGTTGTACTTTGTAGGTTGTTATTCATTGATATAGCCTCCATTTTTTTAAGTTGAATTACGCAAACGCCCTTCTCAGGAGGACAGTTGTGTTTTAGTGGTGCCTGACACCACTGCTGTTGCAGTTGATTGATCTCTCCGTTCCAATGCTCGACTCCATCCTGTTAGGATGGCTGCTGCGAGGACCATTAAGGCTCCGATCCATGTGGTGTGGATGAGGCCAAGTGTGTCGGTGATGATGCCGCCTAGGTAGGAACCGATGGCGATTCCGGCGTTGAAGGCGGCGATGTTGAGTGCGGATGCGACATCGACGGCACTCGGGACGTAGCGCTCCGCAAGGATGACGACGTATACTTGCAGTCCTGGTACGTTCATAAAGGCGAGTAAGCCCATAAAGATAATCGTGATGAGGCCCGCGATTTTGAATTGTGCGGTGAACATCAAGACGAACAGGACCACGGCCTGGACGATAAACATATAAAATAGGGATCCAATCGGATTGCGGTTCGAGAGCTTTCCGCCCACCATGTTGCCAATGGCGATCGCCAATCCGTAGGCTAGTAAAATTATTGCAATCGAGCCTTCTTTAAAGCCGGTTATTTCCTGTAGTAATGGTGACAAATAAGTAAAGACAACAAATGTGCCGCCATACCCCAGTGCCGTGATTGTGAATAGAAGTAAGAGCCGGCCATTGGTCAGGAGCTTGAACTGGTCTCGAACGCTGGTCTGGGTTCCTTTTTTCAAAAAAGAAGGTATTAAGACCCAGTTGGCGATGAAGCCGATGATGCCCACGGCGATGATGATGACGAAGGCGAGTCTCCAGCCATATTGTTGGCCAATGAATGTTCCGAATGGAACGCCCGTGACGGTGGCGACGGTGAGGCCGGAGAACATGATCGATATGGCGCCCGCACGGCGGTTGGCCGGGACGAGGTCGGCGGCGATGGTGGAGCCGATCGACATGAAGACGCCGTGCGACAGCGCGGAAATCACGCGGGCCGCGAGTAGGACGCTGATGGTTGTTGCGCTTGCGGCGATGCTGTTACCGATGATGAAGATGATCATGATCCAAAGTAATAAGGTTTTTCGTGACATTCTCGATGTCAGTGATGTTAGGACGGGTGCTCCGAATGTGACCCCGAGGGCGTATAGGGAGACGGTTAGTCCGGCCGTTGTGACGGGAATGTGTAAATCGTTTGCAATGAGTGGCAGCAGGCCGACGCTGATAAATTCGGTGGTTCCGATCGCGAAGGCGCTGACGGCTAGGGCCAGTAGTGCCAGTGTGCTTTGCTGTTTATTTAAAGGCATGAATTTTCCTCCTCATTTGTGTAGGTTTATTTAAAAGGGTATGATTGTTTTCATCCGGCAAATGTTATTATGGGGTATATGAGAAATTATCGAAAGTACGCACTTTAAAGTGATATAGGTACCTTTGGGTGCGGTAGGTACTTTTCGGTGCCTGTCTGAATGAGGAGGAAGATGTGTAATGGAGAAGAAGAAATACAATATATCGGTGGAAGCGACGCTTGAGGTGATTGGGGGGAAATGGAAGTGTGTAATTCTCTGCCATTTGAAGCATGGGAAAAAGCGGACGAGTGAATTGAAGCGGTTGATGCCGAATATTACGCAGAAGATGTTGACCCAGCAGCTGCGCGAATTGGAGGAGGATGGCGTGATTAATCGGATTATTTATAATCAGATTCCGCCGAAGGTTGAGTATGAGCTGAGTGAGTATGGCCGGAGCTTGGAGGGGATTCTAAATTCGCTTTGTACATGGGGGGAGAATCATATTACGAGGGTTTACGGGGATAAGTTTTCTGTGCTTGAAGAAAGTGTTTTGAATGATCATCTTAAATAGATGGTGGTATGGGTGTCAGGCACCATTTGTGATGTACGTCCACTGCCAATAGTGTTTTGGGTGTCAGGCACCGTTTGTGATATGAGTCTAGTGGCAATGATGTTTTTGGTGTCAGGCACCATTTGTGATATGAGTCCAGTCATTGGAAAGCTTTAGAGTAACCGTATCGCGATTCTCGCCCACTAGATTTACATTTGATTTTACAAAAATCGGCTGCAAAATATAGGTTCCAGCAGGTATGTTCACATCGCCCCCGCCATTTTTCGCAACGGTATTTATGGCCTTTTGGAAAGCATTTGTATCATCGGTTAATCCATCACCTTTTGCCCCATATTTCTTCACACTGGACCCCGAGGGATTGTTCACCTGTTTCGTAACGATATAGAATGAAAGGAGCGTTAGTGATAATAAAATTAATAGAGTCACTTTTTTCATTTTACGCTCCTTTTTTATAAGGATTTTTTACGACTTATGCCTGCTTTTTATGATTGTATAAATGGCCGGTCTTTGAGATGGTCGGTCTGCTCCATCATGTGAACGTAAAACAGGTCGTAACGGACCCAGCGGAGCGGGAATTTAAACGCAAGTTCGTTTTTCTTGTCGTAGACGAGAACGTGCTTTTTGTTGTATTCTACCTTTTTGATTTCGTGCATTCCGATCGCATGCTGTTTAGAACCGTCCTTCATCACTAGCTGCTGGCCGACGACTTGGATCGCTCTTTTCTTATTTCTTGTAAGTTCGTATAGACACATTGCGCCACCGATCACAGTTAGTCCAATCAAGAAAGGAATCGAGTCTTCTGAAAATCCTCCAATAGCCTCTCTAATCCAGTGTATCACCGCCAGGCTGAGGAAAAACCAGGCGCCTTTGCTGAGCCGTGGCGAACTTTCAAAATAAACACTGATTTCATGTTCTAGCTTTTCCTCTTCTCTTTTTTTGAAAAAAGCGGCTTTGTGTTCTTCGATGCTGGCTGAATCCCATTCAACAAAATCAGTGTAGCTGCCATCCCATATTTCGGCCGTATCGTCGCCATCCTCGAGCGCATAGCCGCCTGCCCAGCCCGCATATCGGGTCCCGATATGCATGAAACTCAGTAAGTAATAGCGGATCGGCTGCCCATAGGTGTTTTCTGTTTCGACTTTATCGATGATCTGAATGTCTTCCGGAAAACGAATGATTCCTTCTTCTTCCTCTGGCAAGTTGATAATCGTCGAAAAAAGCCTAGATTTCGCCAAATGGGGCTGCTTTCCTTCAGCGATTGGATACAGATGCTCTAGATTTCTTTCCTTCAACTCCCAATAAACGATTTCTGCACTTTCGATCTGATTTGCAGCCTCTACTAATGTTTTCTGATCATATGGAAGGTTTTTGGCGATAGATATGATTAGCGCTTCTGTTTTAATAGACGGATCACGGAAAGCCATTGCCTTCTCCAGCTCGGCGCCTATGTCAGATGAATAATAATATTCCATTAAGTTAATTAATAATCGCATTCTCGAACGAAGAGCAAAATAGCTAACCTTCCATGCAGAATACACATATTTGCTTGTAAAATCGGAATCATATTTCAAGTAAGCTTGTTTCTCTGCCTGATAATCTTCAAGCAGGATCGGGAGTATTACCTCTTTTTTATAGCCTTGCTCGAAGCCGGAAGAGTTTAGCGATAATAACAAATCATAGAGCATGAATTTATAGTGTTTGGTATTTAGATGCTCGAGTGTTTTATCAAGGATTCCCTTGATCAGCATCGGATAATTTTCAAGTTCTTTAACGGGAATAAAGAAATCCTCTGTCTGGATTAACCCGATTATTTTTTCCTCAAGCACGTAGAAAATCTCTTCATCTTCTGTTGCTAGCAACATTACAATCGCCAGCTCTTTTGCCTGTAAATCGAGACCGTCGAAATGCTTTATGAGTCCCTCCACCACTTCCGGCATGGGAAAATCACAGACAAAGTCAATGAGATAAAAGGATGGGTTGTCCCAATTTTCCACACGCTCTGGAAAGTTGGATGCAGCCGTCTTGATCATATCCTTTAATACATCGATTTGAACCTCGAGTCCTTCTTGAAATTTATATTGAGCAAGCTGTTGTAGTGCCTCAAGTCTTTTATGCGGACTTTCGCTTTTTACCTGTTTTAAAATCGAACGCAGCTTTAATTCAATCATCGATCCCCATCCCTATCTCAATCTTCTAATTTGTGACACTATTATTTTATTTCATAACCAGCAAATCAGCAATGAGGACATGGGTCATGAGGTGCTCAAAAAAGGAAAATGAACCAAAATTGTGTCGAAAAAAGACCTAACAGTGGATTGTTAGGTCTTTTTGGATGGCTGAAGTGATTGCAGGGATTAGTCTAGGACGACAACTTTCACAGTTCTTCTGCCCCATTGTAATGCTTTTGATATGGTTGGCACTAATACGTCGATTTTATGGCCCTTAATCGCGCCGCCGGTGTCACCTGCGATGGCAACGCCATAACCTTCAACCCAGACTTTTTTTCCAAGTGGAATGACTCTTGGGTCGACGGCAATCAATTTCATATTCGGATTTTTACGAATGTTGTAGCCGAGTGCGGTAATGGAACCGGACTCTTCTGGGCTGTATGCTGTTGCGGTAACATACATCTCCTTACCACTTGTTGTTGCTGCTGCTGTTGTTGTGATGTTTTCTGATGATGATGGCGCTGCTTTTGTTGTTTTTGCAGTTGTACGTGCTTTGGCCTCATCTTGTTCTTTTTTGATTTTCGCTTGAATATCCTTCATTTGCGACTCAACGCCGGCTTTTTCCTGTTCGGCTAGCGCCATTTGTTTAACGATTTGACTGAATTTTTGTTGCATTACGGTTAAGGTTTGTTGTCGTTTTTGCATGTTTTGATCAAGTAGAGCTTGTTGATTCGCAAGTTCCTCTTGGTCTTTTAATAAAATTTGTTCTTGTCTATCAATCTCTTTTTTATCATTTTCAATCTGTTGAAGGTCTTCCTTCTGGGCTCCTAAGATATCTTTATCCGCATCCATCAGGGCCGAAACGGCGCTCGCGCGTTGGATAAATTCTGAGATACTATCAGACTCGAAGAATAGGTTGATCATTACATTGACGTTATCATTTTGTTGAAGTGCGACGGCCCGCTGCTTCATAATCCCTTTACGTGCAAGGATTTTATCTTCTAGGACGACGATTTCTTGTTTCTTTTTTTCAATGAGTTGATTTGTTGCGTCTATTTTTTGCTGCGTTTTTGCCATTGTTTCTTTGTTCTTTGTAATATCGCTGTAAAGAGAGTTCAATTCTTGTTGAATTTTTTCTATCTCTTGATTAACAGTCTGCTTTTCTTGGGCTTTTTGCTCTACTATTCTTTGTTTCTGCTCCAGCTGTTGCTTGGCATTATGTAGGGCTTCACTGCTTGTTTGTGCATATGTAACCATAGACCCCGTTACTGATAGGATGATTGTAAGTAACACGAGAATGATACGCTTTTTTGTCGTTTGCATACGCTTTCTCCTTTCCTTAGTACTCTATTTATACCAGATGAATGTACCAGTAATGTTACAGAAATATTAAAAGTACATCACTTTTTGTCATATTACACGTGAAAGTGTCAATTCTGTGTCATAACAGTGTCCTCTTTTTGGGGTGAAATGTCAGTTGTGGGTGGGGTTTCTTGGCGGTGGAATTTTATTGGTGTCAGGCACCAGAGTAGTCATTTACCTGTGCCAGGCTGGACGCCTGGCTTTTTAGTGGGTTTGAGGATGGTTTGAGGAAGTGGACAGTAAACTATGAAAAGTGGACAGTAAATAACGGATGTAAATAAATGGGGTATCCCGAAATGCCTAAAAGGGTGAGAATTCAAGGCAAATGGAGCCGGTTTACCATACAAGTAGAGAAAATAAGCGTTTTGGCCTTCTGGCGTGGCGAGTCGTTGCTCTTTATTCCTAAAATAAAAAAAGGCTCCGAAAAATTAAACTGTACCCGTTAGAGTAGACACTTAAAAAAGGTCTGCCCTATCGGGTACTTTTATGTATAATGAATAAAAATTGTAAGAATCGGAGAATAATCCTATGTCAAAAAAACTCTTCACTGATAAAGAAATAAAGATCCTTTCTAATAATCCTTATGTCAAATCTGTAAGTACAAAAGGAATTACCTACA
>NZ_JAGGQY010000073.1:23502-110952 GCF_018613105.1 Bacillus sp. ISL-77 | reverse complement strand
AAGATTACGTTAAACATTATAATGAAGAACGCATTCAAGAAAAATTAGGCTACCAAACGCCCGTTGAATTTGGAAGTATGGCAGCCTAATAAGGGTGTTTTATCTCTGTCTCAAATCACTAGGACAGTCTAGGTTCCGTGGCTTTTTAACAAAATTATAAAAAAAAAAAACGCTTACTGGCGGATAAGCTATGTTTACTGGCGGATAAGAACATGTTACTGTCCAAGATGTATTAAACCTCCATAAGTCTCCTCTACATCAGATCGCAACCACAATACAAATAAGGCCGGAATCCCGGCCTCATTTTACTAACGATTATCCACTTTCTCCGGATAAAGATCATGGTTCATTAAACGGAAATTTGCCATCTCCTCGTACTTAGTTCCCGGCTTCCCATAGTTACACCATGGATCAATCGAAATCCCGCCGCGTGGAGTGAACTTTCCCCAAACCTCAATATATCTCGGGTCAAGCAGCTTAATTAAATCATTCATGATGATATTCACACAATCCTCATGGAAATCTCCATGATTCCTGAAACTGAAAAGATATAACTTCAATGACTTACTCTCAACAATCTTTTGATCCGGTACATACGAAATATACATCGTCGCAAAATCCGGCTGGCGCGTCAACGGACATAAACTAGTAAACTCCGGGCAATTAAATTTTACAAAATAATCACGATCTGGATGAAGATTATCGACCGCCTCCAATACCTCTGGAGCATATTCAAATGAATAGGTAGTCCCTTGATTACCTAATAAAGTTAAATCCTTTAAACCTTCTTCATGGCTTCTGCCAGACATACAAAAACCCCCTTGTAATCTGTCCCGATACTTCACTAAAGTAGAGTTTCCCGCAGCAGCTCTATTTTTCAAACTAAAAGGATCCCACAAAAAAGCCACGTCCAGTATGGACATGGCCTAAAGTCATGTATCCATAGTTTTTTATAGAGGGTATCAGCTATGAACCTCTCCCGCAAGTACGGGCATTCTCTTCTTCATATCATATAGAACACCTCAACATTCGTCAATGGCAGATCAAGGCAAATTTTTGCAGCGCTGGTGCCTGACACCATGTGGTATAATAAAAAATATTTGCCACGACTTTCGGGTTGCGAAATTCTTATATTATGAAAAAGCCCTGTCAAAAGGCAAAGGGGGATATGATGAAACAACAAGAAATAGGGTCACGATCGATTGGGCTGCCGCTAACCATTTCAATCATTGCCATCTCATTTTCGGCTATATTTGTCAAATGGTCAGACGCACCGGCCTCAATTTTGAGTATGTACCGGATGTGGTTTGCTAGTATCTTAATGGTTCCCATCGTCTGGAAAAAACGCAGTGAATTTAATAATATCATGAAAAAAGATTGGTTCTTTTTATTTTTCTCAGGCTTCTTTCTAGCCCTGCACTTTGTCCTTTGGTTCGGGTCCTTGAAATTAACAACCGTCGCAAGCTCGACCATTATCCTTGCCTTGCAGCCAATTGTCTCCTTGCTCGGAGGTTTTCTCCTATTTAAGGAACGAACCACCTTGTCCGCATTGATGACCATGGGTATTGCCATTATCGGAGCGATGATGATTGGCTGGGGGGATTTCGGTTTAAGCAACGATGCAATCATGGGGGACCTGCTGTCGTTTTTCAGTGTCATCTCAGTGGTTGGCTACTTATTAATCGGTCAGACGATCGTCAAAAAGGTATCACATTGGCTTTATAGCTTTTGCGTATTTTTCTCGGCTTCAATTATTCTTACCATCTATAACCTCACAACAGGAGTTTCCTTAACTGGATATCCTGCCAAGGAATGGGGCATCTTCTTGTTACTCGCCACCGTTCCAACGGTCAGTCACGTGATCAATAACTGGCTTTTAAACTACGTCAATGCGACAACAATCTCGATGAGTATTTTAGGCGAACCCGTCGGTGCCACCATTCTAGCGGTCCTATTATTAAATGAACATCTCGTCAGCTGGCAAATTGTCGGCGGCCTGCTCGTCCTGCTCGGTGTCTTCTTCTTTTTAAGCCAGCAGCAAAAACCACTGCCACAAGCGGTAAAAGAAGGCACTTTTAATTAGCCATTAAGAGAACAATCGTACAGAAAACAGGGGCTAAGATTAGTCCCTTTTTGAATACATTTATGTAGTGTGATCAATCACATTGTAATAATCAGTTTTGCTCTTTCATACCATTTACCTCATTCTGTTTTAGAAAACTCTTGATCGTTTCTACGGATAATCCAAGTTCTTTTGCTTCCAAAATTAGCGCAAACCATTCCTTATCAATAACCGTAACATCACTTTCTGAAACATTCATATTCTTCCTCCTAAAATGCTCTCCGTACTCAATTATCCATTTATCTTTTAAATAGTCTATACTGCTCAATATAAGCTATTATATCTAGTACTTTTATAACAATGTGTTGGATTCTGTCGTATTTATAAAATTTTTCCAACTATTATCCGCTGAATTATGCCAAATTATTACAAATCCCTACACCGCCCTTCTTAGAAATTAAGATAACCAAATCTTTAACATACCAAAAAGGGCTGCTTACAAAAGACATGAATATGCCTCTTGAAGCAGCCCTTTAGTAAGATTTATTTACCTGAGTTTCCTTTCCGTACCTCTAGTCGTATTTCCTGCGACGCACCCTTTAAGCGGGTCCATTGAACCTTCTGCCTATCAACTATTTTCCCTATTTTACAGCTTCCAAGTTGGGAAATCCGTTTCTTTTTGTTTTTCATACTCTTTCATTCTTGAGTAAGAGTTTGATAGCTTTGATAAAATGTATCCTTGAGGGCTTGTTGTTTCCACTTGTTTGCTTAACTCTTGAATTTTTATATTCGTAAACATGTTTGACACTTGAGCTAAATTTTCAATCGTGTCCATTAATTCAGGGTTATCATTGTAATTGCTTTTGGCGATATAGTAAATATAATCAAGTTTGTTCCTTATGTGCTTTAGCGTCTCGAGATCAAATTGTTCAGTCATTACATCACCCCTTATCTTAAAGCATATGGAACAAAAGGTGATTTGGAACAAAATCCAAAAATAAATTTTTGTGGCAAAAAATAAAGGATGGCCACTTAAACGGAAATCAATGAAATCTCCATATCGGATGGCATTATATGAGTTTGAACTTAAAATAGAAAAGCAGAAGTGAAACCCTAAGGTCTACTTCTGCTTTTTGATGTTCATTTAAGCTGTGACTTTTGCTTTTTCGTGATCTGGACCTTTTACTGGGTTCGCAATGGCTCCTTTTAAGAATCCAGCCGCATCGAAGCCGCCTGTTAATTTATGAAAACCTGCTGTAAACCAAGGAATAGCCAAGGTATAAACGTAAGACAGTTAAGATAGCGGCAGCGATTTTATTTTCTCTTAAAAATTTGTTAAACATAATTCATTCCGCCTTTCAATTTTTGTTTGTTCTTTATGATTACACTATATTCCCTTTTTCTGTTAAACAACATCGAGATAGTGACAAGTTCACAGTTTGTTTAAAATGTTTTGACGAACTGTTGAACAGCCCCAAAAGAAATGCATCAAACCCTACAGTCATTGCTTTCGAACCATTCCCTTTAAGTTGGCATATAGTAAGTTATTAAAATGCAAAGGATGTTCATCTATGTCAGAATTTCCAGCTCCAGTGAAGATTGATACAGTCAGTGGCGGGATTGTTCAATTTGGCAATTCGTTGTTTATTTCTCCTAAGAGCGCCTCGAAAAGCACACATGGCTCAGGCTCAACAAATTCAGGGCTTCATGTCACAACTATTACTGGTCAAAGTACAACCACTTCGGTCAATGCGGATCTACTTGACCAACCCATCGTGCAGGATAACTAACCAGGTTTATAAGGGTATAGACTGGGGGGTTCTAAAGTATCATGACCCGCAGAAATTCTAATCAAAGCAAAAAGACGACTCGGAAGCCCGAATCGTCTTTCTTTAAATAGAACAGTTAAGCACTTACTTTTGCTTTTTCGTGATCAGTTTCTATTTTTCCAGCTGATTAACAACTGAGATCGTTTATTTCAGAATCTGGTGAGAAAATCCCACCGAGATATTCAGCGTGTTCGAGATATTGTTGCACAAAGTCCTTCAATGTCATCGGGATGCCCGTATCTTCTAACCAATAATCATAACTAATCGCCAAAGTCTTTTTGATCATGTCATTTTCTAGCCAGTTAGGGGCTAATTTATGCTCAAGACCGGCAAGGACATTAGCAATTTCTTGAATTGTGGTTATGTTTATCACCTTCTTAGAAAAAAGTTATATCACCTTTTTCTAGTATATGTGATGATCGGCAAAAAAAATTCTAAAACCACTCCATTTCCTTTAGTTCGCAGTCGGTGTCACATTCCTTCTATTTCTCACCGAGTTCTGTCGCTTAGACGCAAAATTATATAACTGAAACATGTTGATCTATACCAAACAGGCTTGGAGTTTTCCTCCAAGCCTTTTTTTCTATTAACTTATATCTAATGCAATACTCTTGCTGCAGTTGTAAACTTAGCCGGATTATACGTAGCAATTTTCACAACATCACCCGTTTGCGGGGCATGTATATATTTCCCGCCTCCAATATATATGCCGACATGATAGGCAGGGTTACCCCTAAATACCAAATCACCTTTCTGTACATCATACGGAGAAATTCTGGTTCCTACATCTTGTTGGTCACGGGATACCCTTGGGAGACTAATACCAACATATCGGTACACATATTGAGTGAACCCTGAGCAGTCAAACCCGCTTGGAGATGACCCGCCCCAAACGTATGGAACGCCCAAATATTGTTTAGCGGCTGCTATTAACGCATTTGCCTTGTCAGAGTTAGTCGCTTGAATTGTCGGCGAACTGGAAGCTGATGGGCTCTTTACCGAAGACTGTGGTGCCTGTTGTCTTGGCCTTTCTGGTGCTTGTTGCTGTACTTCTTCTGGTACTTGTTGCCGTACTTCTTCTGGTGCTTGTTGCTGTGCCTCTTCTTGTGCTTGTTGCTGTGCCTTTTCTTGTGCTTGTTGCCGTGCATCTTCTTGTGCTTGCTGCTGTGCCTTTTCTTGTGCTTGCTGCTGTGCCTTTTCTTGTGCTTCTTGCCGTGCCTTTTCTTGTGCTTCTTGGCGTGCTTTATCTTGAGCATTTTTTTGTGTTTGTTGTTTAGCTAGTTCCGTTTGTTGTTGCTTTAAGGTACTTTTTGAATCAGCCAATAGCTGGTTCATTTCTACTTTATCTGCTTCAACCTTTTTCTGTTCAGAAGTTAATTCATCCTGACTCCTTTTTAATTGGGTTAATTCGTTTTCAAGCTTTTGCTCTGCACCTTTTAAGGTTTCTTCTTTTTCTGCTAGAGCCTTCATGATATCTGTATTACTTTCAAGAATTTGCATAACTGCAGTAGATCGAGTTAATAACTGAGAAAAATCTTCAGAAGAAATGATAAATTCTGCGTAAGTGATAATGGACTGTTTCCCTTGTGCCTGCATGGTTCTTAGTCTTGTAGAATAGTAGTCTTTGTTCGTTTCTAAGTCTTTTCTTGCATCTTCAATTTCAGCCTTTGTATCTTCGATTTGACCTTGTTGCGCTTTAATATCATCATTTAGTTGTTTGCTTTTTTCCATTCCCATGATGATTCGGTTGTCTAGTTGTTGTATCTTTGTTTCTATGTCTTCAATTTGTTCCTCTGTCTGGTTGATTTGTCCTCTTGTCTCAATGATTTGTCCTTGGGTAACAGGTTTACTTGCAAAAGTAGGGGTTGCTTGCACGATCGTAGTTAAAAGAGCAACCGATAGCGTAAATATTAATGTTTTCCGTTTCAAACTATAATCACCTTTTCTTAGAGAAAATTATTCCAATTCGTATAATTATAGTTTAAGTTTGTTTGGGAATAATAACAATGGAACTGAGATGAATGTAATAAATTTGTAATGTTATGTAGAAACTTCATAGAAAGCGTCGAATGTAGAACCTAGTTTTCGTGAGAGAATGTTAACTTTCGTCATTTTTCAATATATAAAGGAAAATTGAGAGAATAAGAGAAGAGTGGCAGGGAAATGTCCCAAAAAAACCTCGAAGAATACAGTCTTCGAGGTTTGTTCTGGATTTTGAGGCAGGTACATCGCATATCCTTATTTAGACAAAAGTCTGTGTAGAATTATTTCTACTAAATCGATACACCGCAATCAAGAAAAACGCAGCGGCAAAGGCGAATAGAATCATGAAATTTAAATACAACCCACTAAATTCATTTCCTTCCTGAAGCTTCGTTAACGTATCCAATGTCCAGCGCTGCGGCAGGAAATTAGCAATTTTCTGTAACGATTTCGGCATCACTTCCACCGGCCAGAAGCAGCCGGAAAGCATGACGGTCGGGGTGATAATTAAATTTTGTAAGGCGCCCGCGGCACTGCGGCTGTTTGAAAAAGAAACAATCACTAATGAAATCCCTACGGAAATCAATGAAAATAGCAGCATGACGAACGCCGCTGACCAAAAGGACATATTGATGCCAATATCAAAGATACTTTTCATAATCGTTAACGTGATCAGCACCTGTATCGTCATCACAATCATGTTGACCATGACATTGGAGAAGATATACTTCCTAGCATTAATCGGAGTTGATAATAACCGAAAATAGGTGCGGTTTTCTTTTTCTAAAAGGATGATCTCGGACATATTGCAGGCTGACATCAGCATGATCATAATCAGGAAGCCAATCGTTTGGTTGGTCATAAACTTGTTTTTTGAAGAATCTTCTAAAGCATTTGTGGTCAGCTTATAATCTGTTTGCTGGTAATCCTGATACATCTGCTCAAAAGTCTGTTGATTACCTCCCGCAACATAACTGATCGTCGCAATATTATCGATATACTGATGTAAATAAGATTTCACGTATGCGGTAATTGCTGCACCCTTGATCGAGGTTAGTTGGATATGGTCAGGCTCCCCAGCCAAGACACTGTCAGAATATCCTTTTTCAAAGGTAATTACACTATCTAGATCGCCAGACGAGATTTGATCTTGAACATCGGCCGTGGTAATCTTGGAAATTTCCACATTCTCTAATCTTTTTAAAAATTGGATTGTATCCGTAGTAATCTTGCTTGTGTCCTGATTAACAATTCCAACATGGAGGATTGTTTTTTGATCGCCGCCATAGACTAGCAGGGAGATAAAAATTCCGATTAACGGCATACATAGATACATAATAATGTTTTTCTTTTTTCGAAACGTCACACGTAACGTGTTCTGAATTAACCAGAGGATATCCTTCATTATAGCCCCTCCCGTCTTTGCAAAGAAATGATCGCCACGAGTAAAAATAAGAGCGCCCCGCCAAGATTGATCGTTAGTGCCGGAATAGCTGCGGCAAAGTCATTCGCATAAATAATCTTTGTCAGCGCTGTATTCATCCAGGTTAGCGGCGAAAGCTCGGTAATCAGCTTGAAAATGCCTTCTGGGTTGTCAATTTTAAAATAAGCCCCGCCAAAAAAGGACGATAACTGCACAAACAGCATGATAATCACTCTCGGACCTGCACTTGTTTTTGACAGGAAGCTGACGCCAATCCCCATGCTGACCGCAAACACGACTTCTGTCAGCAGAACAAGGAATACCAATCCAAGATGTTCGCCCCAATTGGCTTTGAAAATGAGCTTGCTAAACAGGATGACGAGCAGGATACAGATGCTATTACTAACGAGACTCCCGAGCACTTTCCCGATGAAAATTTCACTTTTTCGTACTGGAGAAGCAATCAGGCGGTCCGCTGTCTTGCGAACTCTTTCGCTTACGATTAACGAGCTTGACGACATCGCACCGTAAAGAACAATCATCGTTGTGATGACAATTGCATAATAATCCATCGATCCCGGCTGTTTATCGGGAAGCAGCGATGTTTCCTTAATGAAATTTGCCGGCTTTTCACGCGTGAAGGCACTTTCCAGCTTTTGCGGAGCCACCTTCATGACTTCAGAAGCAATATTGTATTGATCGACAAAGGAGGAGAGCATCCCTTGCAGAATATTTCCTTCAATACTGGTCCCATTATTGACATAGAGCTGAATCCCTTTATCGGTTACTTCTATATAACCATCATAGTTACCTTGCTTCACTTCTTTTTCGCCATCGCTATGTTCAGTTGCCTTTTTAAAATGAAGCCCTGATTTTTTGGCCTCAGTGATGAAGTGAGGAAAGTACTCACCCTTCGTTGTATCTTTATATAAGACATCGATATCATCGACGCGCAGACTGGTCGTAAACGTGTTCGACAGTGCCGTTCCAAGGACGAGCATTAACACAATTGGGAAAGCTAACATAAAAAACAAGGTTCGGGTATCCCGGAAGTCTGTTTTAATACCCTTCCACGCGATATTGAGTATGTTCAAAGTGAGTCCCCCCTATTGGTCACGTAGATTTCTACCCGTTAATGTTAAAAATACCGTTTCCAGGTTCGGTGCTTTTTCTTGTAAAGAGCGGATTTCGATCTGGCTGCTCATAAAATGCTCAATAATCTTGTTTAAGTTATTGACGCCCGTATCTGAGTTGATTTTAATCAAGTTTTCATCGACTGAAACAGCTTCGACCCCGTTTATATCTTTAATCGATTCCAGGTTCACCTTTTCAGTAGATTTAACCTCAATCCAGACATCCTTTGTATTGGTAATGATCGACTTCAGCTGCTCCTGCGTTCCTTCAGCAATGATTTTTCCATGATCAATGATTGCAATCCGGGAACAGATCTCTTCGACTTCCTCCATATAGTGGCTCGTGTAAATAATCGTGCAGCCCATGTCATTCAGCCGTTTTACTGATGTAAGGATATAGTTCCGGGACTGTGGGTCAATCCCGACGGTTGGTTCATCCATAATGATGAGCTTTGGCTGGTGGGCAATTGCACAAGCAATATTTAAGCGGCGCTTCATCCCACCTGAAAAACTTTTCGGATAGCTTTTATGTTTATCCTGTAGGCCGACGAAATCAAGGGCCTCCTCTACTCGTTCATTTAATTCGGCACCACGCAGACCGTAAAGTCCAGCAAAGAATTTTACATTTTCATAAGCCGTCATATCCTCATAGATCGCCAAATCCTGCGGCACCATGCCAATATTCATTTTCGCAAATCGGCTGTATTTAGCACTATTTTTTCCGAGTATGCTAATCGTTCCATCATTGCTGCGCAGCAGGCCAGCAATCATGTTAATCGTCGTACTTTTCCCAGCTCCATTGGCGCCCAGAAAACCAAATATTTCTCCCTCTGCAACAGATAAACTCATATTGTCAACTGCGATAAAGTCAGCGAATTTTTTTGTTAAATTGTTAATCTCTAAAACGTTCATCGTTTCACCCCTAGATCGTTTTGTCTATTTCCAGTATAAAGAAAAAGAATAAACGCGCATAAGTGCAATCGTTCATTCTTTTCACATGAGAATATTCATATTGTGAGCGTGAGATTCTCATCACCCTAGTGGCAGGAGCGTAGTGACGGAAAAACCATTGCTGCTGTCGACAATCATTTTTCCATTGACAGATGCCGTCCGCTCCTCCATTCCGATGATACCTAGACCTTTTTTAATCGTTGCGGTTCCCGCACCATTATCCTTCACTTCAACTCTGATCATTTTGTTTAAAACCTTTAGATCGACGGAAACTTGTGTTGCATGTGAATACTTCATCGTATTCGTCAGCGCCTCTGTGACATTTTCATGGATGATTTTCCATTGAATCGGCGCGATAATATCTAAATTGCCTTCATGGGTGAGGACGGTTTTTATCTGTTGTTTGGCGTTAAAATCATCGATTAGCAGCTTCAAGCGGTGAATCCCCACTTGTTCCGTGGGGGGCTTCATATTTTTTAGGGTCATGCGGATGTTTTCGATCCCCTCTTTCGAAATGTTGATCGCATTTTGGAGGAGCTCGGTTGCTTTTTGTGGATCGGTCTCCATTAATCGTTTGGACGCTTCCATCTGAAAAAGCGCACCAGTCATCGAGTGGCCAATTTTATCATGAATCTCCTGTGAAATTCGGTTGCGTTCCTCTAATTTAAAGGTGTATTCGGACTGCCGTATGTATTCGGTATTTTCATTGATATTTTTCGTTAACTTTTGGAGTTTTTTTCGCATCGAATCGATTTGTGCTTCATTTTTTACCAGTCTATCGCTATAGATAGTCGTGAGCGAAAAAATCATAAAAGAAAGACACGCCACTATACCGTATAGGGGCTGCAACGATTCATTCATATACAAGATAGGAAGCAAGGAAAGAATCATTAGCGTAATTTTTTTATCGAAAAAACATGCGGCCAGTTCCACAATCGATAAAGGCAGGAGCAAGCTAAACGAGGGATCCAGGATGAGATAGGCTCCTGTCGTAATAGCGATGGACACCATATGCAGTATCCTTTTGATGGTGTTATTTTTAAAAATATAAAGCGTAATATTTGCACAAAAATACACGAGAAAGGCGAGGACAACCCAGGAGATATGGCTGATATTGGTTTGTACTGCAAGGTAAGCAATATACACTAACAAGATCAGCTTTGTAAAAATAATCCAAAACTCCATTTTAGTCTACTTTTCCCGTCAGATAGTAAATCGCAATTTGAGTTCGGTGCTCAAGCCCTGTCTTGCCTAGAATAGAGCTAATGTAATTAGCTACCGTCCCCTCGGAGATAAATAATTCCTTGGAGATCGCTTTATTTGAATACCCCTTCGCAATCAAGGACATGATTTCACGTTCACGTTCGGTAAACCCTGTGAGATCGATTTTTATTTCAGGTTCTTTATTAGACGCCGACAAATTGGACTTTATTTTTTCAAGAATAACATCCTGAAGAATGCTGTTTCCATGGAAAACACTCTTCAACGCATCACGGATTTGTTCGGGGTCATTGTTTTTTAATAGATAGCCTTTGGCCCCATTTTTGATGGCATCGAGGATGTATTCATCATCATCAAATGTCGTTAATATGATAGGCTTGGTGTTCGTTGTTTCAGTAATCAGCTTCGTGGCTTCCACCCCGTTCATATTAGGCATGCGAACATCGAGCAGGGCGATGTCGACTTCATGCTTTTGACAGTAATCGACTGCCTCTTTTCCATCACTGACGGTGTCAAGTACTTCAAATTCCCGGTAGGTAGATAGAATGATTTTCAGACCTTCTCGAATAAATAAGTTATCATCCGCAATTATGACTTTAATTTTCATAAGTTTAGGAGCCACTTCCTTATTTTTACTCTCTATACCTGCCATTATAGCAAGAAACCTGGAGGAAGATGCATATCAAATCAAATCGCGGATTTCATAAATGTGTTCATCTGCCCATTCATTGGACGTTTATATGCATAAAGTACAAAAGGTAACCATTTTTAAGGGTAATCAAAAGGACGATTTGTTATCGACAAAAAAAGGAGATGAATTTGTATGATGGGAGGACATTTCGGCGGTCACCAGGGGGGACATCATGGGGGGCACGACGGTGGGCATCACGATGGACACCATGGGGGCTATCACGGAGGCTATCATGGGGGGTATCACGGAGGCTACCCTGGCTATGGTGGTTATGGCGCTCCATTTGTAGGGGGATTGTTAGGCGGCCTAACGGTCGGTGCATTGTCATCTGGCGGAGGTTATCCATACCCAGTACCCTATCCTGCCCCATACCCAGCACCCTATCCGGCACCTGTACCATATCCAACCAGCTATCCATATGGAGGGTAACCCTATTAGTAGTTGAGTAAGAGACTGATTTCAATGAAGTGGAACTGACACTAGGTCGGTACCTTTTGAGACAAAAAATAAAGCGTAAGAAGGCCTCCTCAAAGGACTTTTACGCTTTTTCTCTATGAGAGAGTTACCATGATATACTGCATGGTATCTAGTGCCTTTTCTTTCAAACTTAATCATTATGAATATATTGGATAAATATAATAAGTAATTAAGCAGATATTTTCTCTAGTAAACCCATTTGTAAGTTGATTAATTTATCAAGCTTTTCACTTAGTTTTACCGTCTCAACTGAAGTAAAACCTTTGGATAGCCCCACTGAAATCATTGTTTTTCTAAGATGTTCGATTTTGGTAAACAGATCGTCGTTAGTCATCATCAGAAACTCCTTATTTTAGAACTTGTACTAAGTGTACCAATTGAAAGCGAATACAATAAAATAGTTTTCATCATCAAATATCGACACTTTTTACTATCTTCATAATGTTTATGACATTTAATTTTATAGTGACACTCGGAATATGCCGAATACTGCATTCTGCCAAGGAAAAAAGTTCATTTTTTGGACACAAAGATATATAAAGTCAATAAGATGATGAATTTCAGAAATAGCATCCTGTTCTACAAGCACTTGAATGAATATTATTTTTGTATCTGAATACATAAATAAGAAGAGCGTAAAAAACTGTTTCTTCTATAATACTTATGGTGAAACGGAGGTTTTTAGATGAAAAGGTGGTTGACTGTTTTTTCTGCCAGTCTATTGCTGCTCCTGAGTGGGTGTTCTTATTTAAACACGGCGGCTGACACGCTTGATTATGTAAAGGAAGCCACAAGCTACGCAGTAACCCTAGACAATTTTGCCGCTGAAACTCCTCCACTTATCAAACAGGTTGTAGATAACCAAGCAGAAGCAGATGAACTCACGGCACAACTCCAACAGATGAAAAATGAGATACAATCCTTTAATACTCTTGATGTCCCGGAAACGGTAAAGGGATTTCATCAGGAAATTATTGAACAAAATAACCTCTTAATTCAACAAATTGACCTCTACTTAAAGGATCTCAAAGACGGCAAACTTAACCCATCAACCCTCGATAACAGCAAACTACTTCAACCCGTACAAGAAATCACAACCATTATCGTGCAAATCCAAAAGCTCGGGGCTCAAGTAAATGAAACACTCGGTGCCTAGAAAAGCGGAAGCCCGTTTAGCGGCGAACACTTGGTGCCTGACACCAAAAAAAGACGAGATTTTTCCTCTCGTCTTTTTACATACTTTAACGCATGGAACTTATAACAGAGCGAGGGTCAGCCCCCCTTTATTCTTGTCATCCCAAGTGCATTATTTTCCCAGATGATTTTTTCTACAGACTCCCATTGATGTTCTTCACAACGAATCATGAGGACTATTTCTGATCTAATGTTTTTTGCTCCACCTTTACTTTTTTTCACAAGTAACAATTTAATCAAAAATCCTAGTAGCAAACCGCTCACTGCCCCAATAATTCCCCATATAATCGGACCCCATTTTAATACATAGCCGTAAATGGCCCCAAGTAGCATGAAACAGGTTCCTAACATGGCGGCAGCATCAAAAAGACTCAACCCGTCCGCCCGATGAATCGTATCAAATAATTTTCGCGGTTCAGATCTTTTATCGAGAGGGGCCGCTAATATCTTATCATTTGAAATTCCGTTTTGTTCCAAGGCTGTGATAGCTAACTCAATAAAAATGCTATTCTCGAAAGTGACAATGACAAACAATGGACACACACTCACTTTCTACAAAGGGTAAATGAAATCTTTACTTTGATATTTTCGCCGCAAATATTTGGACATTTCTTTTTCAAACAGTTTGTTGTGTTCAATCGTTAAAACATAAGAATCGTAAATGATAAAAAAATAAATAGAAGGGAAATAAATGGTCCATTGCATATTTAGTTCATTTATAGCCTTTGTAAACTCTCCCACCATTGAGTAGTTAATCGCTTTGGGAATATGCCCCAAATAACATATGGCTACCGCATAAACAAATATAAAGAATCCTGTAATAACATGATGGAGATACAGATGACCTAAACCAGGAAATAAGGCTGACCAGATGAGTGCTATTGACGGTTTTCGTTTATCCAAGTAATTGACATCAAATAATCCCATTTGCATGATCAAGACCTGAGCGTCCTCTCGGTCAGCTAATATATACTGCTTGTTTAAATCAACGGTTGTCCGATAACTATCCCAAATTCCAAACATATAAATAGCCAGATAGAGAATTAACCACCCATTATCCAATACTTCTTTTGCTTTTTCAAATTCACCCAATAAGGTATATAAAATTCCGAGGTTTACTTTTGCCCGATCATTAATAAATGTCTCCCAGAGAATGAGAATATACCCGGCCGCGTAACGATGCTGCATGATATGCCCAAACCCTGGATAGGAAAAGGAAAAAAAGGCTGAAATCCATGGGTTTTTTAAATGCAGCTGTCCTGTTGAAAATTGGGATAAATACGACCTTTGTCTACGAAACGGAGGTATTTGATTCAATAGTAAGTTCTTCTCCTTTAAAAATGTACGTCTTCGTTTATCGTTTGCAAATTATGGGATAAATATCCCCGTCAGGTATAATTAGTCAATCAGCCACAATCCATGTAAAATAGTTTAAAGATAATGAAATGTAGAGGTGAATGCGGATGGTTTGGAAGATTAGTAGTTCCATTAAAGAACAGGTAGATCGCTTTGGGGTGATTATAGAAAAGGTCATTGTCCCAAATGGAGAGGAAAAGAACTTCTCCTATTTAGATTTTGCAAAGGGCGTATGTATCCTGCCAATCACGGCGGATAAAGAGATCATCTGTATAAAACAATATCGACATGCGATAAAGAGTTGGCAATGGGAACTGCCTGCCGGGATGATTGACAAAGAAAGTGATGCTCCACTAGAAACCGCCAAAAGAGAGCTTGAGGAGGAAACAGGCAATAAAGCGGAATATTGGCTGGATTTAGGAAGCTTTTATCCTTCTCCTGGTTCAACAAGCGAGGAAATCTATTTATTTGCAGCAACAGGCCTCATCGCTACAAAGCAACGATTGGAAAGCAGTGAACAAATTGAGTTACATAAGCTAACTATGGAAGAAGTAATGACCTTAATTATAAACGGGGAGTTCAAGCATGGTGCGGGCCTCGCCGCGATATTACGATATATGTTAATGACGGAGAATAATTGATGTAGGTTATGGATGGTAATAAGAGAACGATTTAGTCGTCGAAAGGCCATTTGTGTTACGTGACCGTAATCTTTGATATTCCTTGGTTTCGGGCACGTAGAACCTTTCTACGTTACTGTACTCTTTGATATTCCTTGGCTTCGGGCACGTAGAACCATTCTACGTGACTGTACCATCTGATATTCCTGGGCTTCGGTCACGTAGGACCATTCTACGTTACTGTACTCTTTGATATTCCTTGGCTTCGGGCACGTAGAACCTTTCTACGTGACTGTACCATCTGATATTCCTGGGCTTCGGTCACGTAGGACCATTCTACGTTACTGTACTCTTTGATATTCCTTGGCTTCGGGCACGTAGAACCTTTCTATGTGACTGTACTCTTTGATATCACTTGGCTTCGGGCACGTAGGACCTTTCTACGTGACTGTACCATCTGATATTCCTGTGTTTCGGGCACGTAGAACCTTTCTATGTGACTGTACCATCTGATATTCCTTGGTTTCGGGCACGTAGAACCTCCCTGCGTGACCCCACTCTCTGTTATTCCTTGGTTTGGGTCACGTAGAACCTTTCTACGTGACCCCACTCTCTGTTATTCCTTGGTTTGGGTCACGTAGAACCTTTCTACGTTACCCCACTCTCTGTTATTCCTTGGTTTCGGTCACGTAGAACCTCCCTACGTGACCCCACTCTCTGTTATTCCTTGGTTTCGGTCACGTAGAACCTTTCTACGTGACCCCAAACCTCAATAAACTTTTTTACAAAGCATATAAATAAGAAGTAACACCAGTTGGTTGTTACTTCTTTCAATGTTATATTGTTTTTTCACCATTTACCCCATTAATAGAGTAGCTGACGGATATTTCTGAGTTCAAGGAATGGGAGACGGAACAGTATTTGTCTTTCGATAATTGAATCGCCCGAATCACTTTATCTTCAGGCAATTCTCCTTCTAACGCATAATGAATGTTAATCGTTGTAAAGCGCTTAGGATGATCTTCGGCACGTTCGCCTTTAACATCCATATGAAAAGCGGATGGCTCGAGGCGCATTTTATTCATGATCGAAATAATATCTATCCCTGTACAACCTGCCACTGCCTGTAGCAGCAGTTCCGTCGGTCTTGGTCCTGAATTCTCTCCTCCGACTTCCGGTGCTGCATCCATCGTAAATTCATGTCCGGAAGGAGTAACCCCAGTAAACGCCATTTTCTCTTTCCAATTAATTGTTAACTCCATACTCATTCCCCTTTCACTTTTAATATTCTTACCCATTCATCACTTCCTTATTTTACATAATCGTTTAAATAATAGCATTTAACAGGTCTTCACTGTTTCCTCAAGGGTCGGTATTGCCGAAATAGCACCCACTTTCGTACAAACAAACGCACCTACACGATTGCTGAAGGCAATCATATCCTAATCTGGAAATAGTAGCGCAAACATTTGCAGGAGCTCCCCCAGCCTGTTTATCAAAATGTTGACCATCAACTAAATCAGTATCAACATCTGTACAAAAAAAGTTGATTAACAATTCTCCAATACAAGCCACAGATGAATTTAAAGTCATTTACTCTCAACCGTCCTTTTAAAAAATTAATAATATTAAAAAAGCACTCGCGAATGAAATGTTGTGCTATTAGATCCTTCAATATCTGTTTTTGTTCAAAAACAAAGCTCTAATCATATATATTCGATTAGAGCCCTATCTTTATTTCAAAAAGAAGTATTTAATTCCACACAGAATCTAACTTCCATGATTCAATACTATTTACAGAAACCTTGCCGCCCTTTGTAAAAAGGTTAAACTGCTTGCTAGTCTCCTCCGGGAAGATTCGATTAGTAATGACCTGCTCCCCCTCATTAACAAATAGCTCAATAGATGTAGTATCCATAAAAATCCGGAGATTCAGGGTGCCATCATGCTTCATTATCAGTGGTGCTTTGCTAATTCCTTTTTCACCGCAGCCCGAGTGCTCCCGGTCCATGACTATCTCTTTATTTTCCAAATCGAGGAGAATTTCTGTTTTTTCTTTTCCATCCGCTGAACATCTTAATTGAATCCCAAATAAGGAAGCCTCTGTCTCGTTGAGGTTAATATCGAGACTGATCTCTGAAACGGATTCTAGTTGTTCATATACTGTCACTTTTTCTGTAACTTCAAGCGCATCTAGTTTCTTGTAGTCGAATCTTAATTCTGCAAGCTCTGAAACTGGCTTTTGCTTTAGAATATTTCCTTCCAAGACAAGTTCTCTTGGAATCGTCATCGCCCCAGCCCAGCCGAACTCTTGAGAAGGCATTTTTGTTAACCATTTTTCCATCCAACCAATCATGATACGACGCCCTTTTTCATCAACCAAAGTCTGAGGGGCATAGAAGTCGAACCCATAATCTAATGTCCTGCTCACACCCTGAGTAAAAATGCCTTGGTCATAGTCCATATTACCAATCACATAAAAAGGCCTTTCGTTTTGCGTCCCATACATTGGCGAAACAATTAAGACATGCGTCTGGTTGATTGGAAAAAGATCTGGACACTCCCACATATCTCCTTGAGAGCCATCACTTTCTGCAGCTACTCCTTTATATGTCCAATCCTTTAAATCATCCGAAACGTAGAGTACTGCTTTCCCTTTTCCCTCTTTCTTCGTTCCTACAACCATGTACCATTTGCCATCATGCTGCCAAACTTTTGGATCTCGAAAATCATGCGTACCATCGACTGGGAAGTTATCCACAACAGGGTTTTGTCTATATTTTTCAAAAGATATTCCATCGTTACTTGTGGCAATATTTTGAACCTGTTGTGGCAGGTTGCCATCTACATGCCCAGTATAAATTAGCACCAATTTATCTCCGTCTACGACTGCACTACCAGAGAAACAGCCATACCCAGTGACGTCACCAGAGTCGTAGGACTCTGATGGCGCCAAGGCAACCGGTAAGTGCTCCCAATGTACGAGGTCCTTACTTTTTGCATGTCCCCAGTGCATTGGCCCCCAGCAAGAAGCGTAGGGATAGAATTGATAGAATAGATGATATTCACCCTTATATTGCACTAATCCGTTCGGGTCATTAATCCAGCCAGTCGGTGCCATAAAGTGATAGTGTAATCTATATCGACTTTTCGCAATACTAGCTTTCTTGGCGTCAATTTCTTGGTTTGCTCTTTCAAGAGCCTCTAAGTGTTTCGTATTTATACGATTCATAAATATCACCTATTTCCATTTAATATAAGCTGATATATAGATTGATAGAAACATTTATCCCGAATTTTATTAATCTTAATTCCATTTACCCTTAAGGCTTTCTTTTACACGTTGAGCATGCTCTTTATTTCCAATAGAAGATTCTCTTGTTTTGTTGTATTTAATTTCCATTTGTTTCTTCTTCTCTTCCACATAGAATGCTTCTCTTTCTTTTGCTGATTCAAATGCTTTTTGCTGCTCTTCATTTAGTTCTTTCTTAGCCTTTTGTTTCACAACTGGCATTTGGGCAACATGCGGTAATCTATCTTCCACTGGAAGGATATCAAGCTTTGGCGATGGTAACGTCTGATACCAATAAGCAGTTGACGACCAGTCATCTGACAAGTGATTTGCATGTCCATGCTCTATTGTAACCTTAATGCTTTCAGAGAAATGAATGGGATCTGCGATGTGGAATCTATAGGAAACCTGGTAACCGGGTTTGTCACTCTCATGAATAATCGATCCGTTATACAAGAATGCATTCTTTTGCATTCCCCATGCGTGTCCAAAGTAATCCTCAGTACCTGTTCCATCAATGCTAGGTTCTTTTTCACCGTCGATGAAGATCATATCATCACCTTCACCCCACCAACTTCCCTGGAAGTGATTTACTGATAAGTTACAACCCACATAATGCCCCTTACCTTCTGTTTCTAAAATCACATAGTTATCTTCACCTGTTAAATTTGATACACTCTGGACAGCAGGGCTATTTACTTGAAGGTCATTTCCCCAGCCTTCACAAGGATTTTCACGATGCCAGTTCGCATGGAAGTAGACAGTATCTTTAGGCAACTCTTCTTTATATAGCTCATAATCGATATAGAAATACAGACCAAATGGTAATGAGTTTTCGTTCACGATTTCAATTTTCGCCTTTTTGTTAAATGGCATTGGGAAATAGCAGTTTAAGGCAGCGGGCGCACCAAACTTATTTGCTTCCTCTGGTTTAACAGAAACATTGAATGGTACGGATTGAAAATTACCTGGTAACGAATGTCCCACACAGAAAAAATCTCCAAATGGCGCCAAAACGCTTGGTGTATCTTGATCATCCCAAGTAATTTTAATCAATGCTTTTCTGTAATAAAATGGGTCTTGTTCTTCCCACGTAACACCTAGCGCATTGTGGATTTCATTTACTGGTGCTACATTACTGCCTAAAACTGGATCCACGATACTTGGCCCCATAATTTTTCTGCAGAAAGATGTCATCCAAAAGTGTGTTAAGCAGCCTGGTCCTTCGATTTCTCCTAATACTACTGACTCGTTTGGTGGAATCAGCCAATAATCTTGGTTTCTTCCTGATTGGTCAGAACTTGAAACCCTTGATGATCTCACATCTGTATGTCTAGTTAAATTTTGCATAAGTCCGTTAGAAGTTTTCATAATAAAGTTGCCTCCATATCATTGTTTTTTTATCCTTTAACTGCTCCAGCAGTCATACCCTTAATAATGTGTTTTTGGAAAACTCCATAAAACACTAATTGTGGAATAATAAATAGTAAGCTTGCTGATACAATTCCACCGTAATCAATGTTGTATCTTCCTTTAAATTCAGATATCGCAAGCGGAATGGTCATATGGTCAGGATCACTAATAAGCGTGACCGCAAACGGGAATTCATTCCAAATGTAAAGAATGTTAAAGATAAAGATAGTCATTACCACTGGCTTAATAACTGGGAATACCACTTTTGTACAAAGTGTAAATAAGTTACAGCCATCAATAACTGCTGCTTCTTCAATTTCGGCCGGGAAATCCTTTAGGAAACCAGTAAACAAAAGCGTATTAAATGAAATCGATGTAGCAATATACGGTAAAATAAGTGATAGATACGTATTTTCAATTCCTAGCGAAATCGTAATTCGATAGATTGGGAACAATAAGATAAACGGCGGAATGGCAAGCCCGATAATAAGAAAATAGTATAAGCCATTTTTTAATTTCTCACGTTTATATATTAATCTACTAATGGCATATGAGCTCATAAAGGTAATGATCATTTCGAGGAATACCGATACAACTGCAATAATAAAGGTATTCTTATATAGCAAGCCCATATCTAAGGTTTCAAAGGCCCGCTTATAGTTATCGAAGTTTATACTATTAGGTAATGAAAATGGGTTTGTAAGGATCGTCTGGTTATCTTGAAAGGATAAGATAATCATCCAAATAAAAGGAACCATTACAAGTAATGTGACTGCATAAGTAAGGATGCTGGAAAGCTTATTCAATCTAGATTCTTTACGAGTCAATGATTCAATCGAAGTGTCTTGTGACACCGTTGGCTTCATTGGAGCAATATAGGTATCTTCTGACTTCATCCTTCTCACACCCCTTCCTTATTACTTAGTCTTTTACCTACTGTAAAGATTCCAAGGAAAACACCTGCAAATAGAATCGTCGCGAGTAATGATATTACTGCTATCGACATCCCATAACCATACTCCCCTGAAGTAAAGGTGGTACTGTACATAAACGTTACCAATACATCTGACAAGTGATTTGGTCCACCATTGGTTAATTGGAGCACGGTTTCAAAGATTTTAAAACAAAGGGTAATAACTAATATAGTGTTTAATTTAAACGTTTCATTAAGCAAAGGGATGGTGATGTTTACCAATTGCTTGAATTTACTTGCCCCGTCCATTTCAGCAGCTTCATAGAGTTCTGCTGGAATTAAAGTTAATCCCGCTAAAAATATCGTGGCAATATACCCTAAACTTTGCCAACTTTGGACAATGGCAACTGAAAATGGAGTTAAGGTATCGCCGCCAATCCACTCAAAAGTAAGGGACTCGAGACCAATTTTTCCTAAGAAGGTATTCACCAAGCCAATTTGAGGATCTAAAATAAATACCCAAATTAACCCAACCATGATTGGCGCTATGATAGAAGGAGAATAGTTTATAGCTCGTAATGCACCTACACCCTTCATTTTCTTATTTAGTAATAGTGATAGCAAAAATGCACCGGGGATTAGAATAACTATGGTAACCAATAGGACGATAAAGGTATTCTTAAGCGCGATTATAAATATTGGATCATTGAATAATCGCTGATAGTTAGACAGTCCCACAAACTGGGGTACACCAATACCTGTAAAACTTGTAAAACTGTAATAAGTTGCAATTACTATTGGCATCATAATGTACATTAAATAGACTAGAATTGTTGGTAATAGCAGGATTATTTTGTTTTTATTATTACTAAACCATCGCATTTTTCCACCTACTTTATGAGTTGGCTAATGCAATAAACAAATCTATTACATTAGCCAATTACTAATAATTATTTAATTGCCGAAATTTTTTCATCCACAACTTTTGCCGCTTGCTCTGGGGTGTAAGTTCCATTAATTACACCATAAATACTGTCGTACATGGCACTTCCGATTGCTTCAGGAACCACAAGGTCAGGTTGGTTTTGTTGACTGTTCCAGCCTTCAAGCTGTACTTGATCAACTAACTTTTTAAACAATGGATGTGCAGCTTCATCTACATTCACCGTGGCATTCGTCATTGGGGCTACTTGGTTATCTACCATAATTTGAGTACCCTTTTCACCATAGTAGAACTTCAACAATTTCAAGACAGCTTCTTTCTTCGCTTTGTTCTCTCCTGCTTTTTTACTAACCAGCAACGGAGCAGAAGGTACAACTGAACTTACTTTTTGGTCGCCTACGCCATCAGTAAAGGTTGGTCCCCACCAAAAACCTACATCTTTTCCAATAGGGCTTTGTTCAATTTTTTGAACATCCCACATACCAGAATCCAACATTGCTGCTTTGCCCGCTAAAAATTGCTCAACGGCTTGGAAATAGGTTTGTGTAGTAACGTTTTTAGGAAACGCACCTAACTTCTGTAACTCACCGATTTTTTTGTAGTAGTTGACAAAGTCTGTGTTGTTATAGCTTTCTTTTCCTGCAAGAATTTTATCGATTTTGTCAAAGTACCCATATCTTGAAAGCATTGTTAAAAAGGCCCATACAGAGTAATCATCTTTAGCACCTTTTGAAATCGTGGTAATACCGTTCTTTTCAAATACTTTTGTTGCTTCTGCTAAATCCTCAAAGGTTTCAGGAATCTTTACCCCGAACTTATCGAAAAGTGCTTTGTTATAGAATAGGCCCGTGATCAGTGGTTGATATGGTAAGCCGTACTGACGGCCATCCTTGTTAAAGGATTTGATCATGTTTGGTTTTAGTGAACTCTTAATATCTGGATTATCATCAAGAAATCCTGTTAAGTCCATTAACATACCAGCCTTCTCTAACTCAGCTGCTGAAGCTGGCAGCATCCAGAAAACATCCGGGAGTTTATCCGATTGAGATTGCATTTTAATACCTTTCACATGTTCTTGTTGCTCTTTCCCAATAAGGTTAACTTTAATATCTGGGTTTTCCTCCTGGAATTTTTCAATTACTTTATAAAAAGCAGGCTCTTGTTCTTTTGGATTCGCTACATGAATCGCAAAATCTATAGTTGTTTTACCATCTGCAGATGTTGCAGATTCTTTTTTCCCACAACCAGCTAGAATCAAACCAATAAGCATTACCAAACTTAATAAAATTTTAAATTTTTTCATGCTGAACCTCCGCCCATTTTTTAGGTTTAGTTATTAACCCTATAAGGAATTTCTAAGAACGATTGTCGATTCTATACAAATTTCTTCTGCCTCTTTTGTGTGATCCTCCAGCCTCTCTAAAAGAAGCCTTGCTGCGGTCTGCCCCATCTCAAATGATGGTTGTCTTATGGTGGTAATAGATGGCTCTGTTAGCTCCATCCAATTAAAATCATCATAAGCAATGAACGATACCTCTTCTGGGATTTGGATATTCTTTTCTTTTAGTACCTTGTAAACTCCCATAGCAATAACATTATTGACTGCTATAATGCCATCAACTTCTTGTGTAGAAAAAAGTTCTTTTGCCATTTGATATCCTTCATCAAAGGAGGACTCCCCTACAAATATTAGCTCTTCATTCAGTTCAATCTGGTACCTTCTAAGGACATCTTTATATGCCTCAAAACGCTCAATTGTACTTGAAACATCGATTGGACCAGAAAAGAAGGCAATTTTTCTTCTTTTCTTCTTAACCATCATTTCAATTGCTTCATAGGTAACAGAATAGTTATTAGAATATACTGTATCTACTTTTTTCGTTGAGTTCGGTTTGCGATCGACATAAACCGCTGGATATCTATTAAATGCTTCGTTAGTTTCATTACCAAGGTTAGAAGTAGGAGCAATGATTAATCCATCAATATACTCAATAAATTGGGTGTTAAACATATCGATTTGCTCTAGTTCGTTATTTATATTTTCACGAGAATTGCTAATAACCAATTTGTATCCTACTTTATTTAAGACACTTTCAACACCAATCGAAAGCGAGAGGAAAAAATCTGCTGAAGTATCATTTGGAAGGATCGGAATGATTAAACCGATCACTTTCGTATCTTTTCCCTTTAATGATTTTGCTACAGCACTCGGGGTATAATTCAACTCTTCCATTGCTTGAAGGACTCTTATTCGTGTATCTTCTTTCACAAATCTTGAAGAATTCATTACATTTGAAACAGTAGCTGTTGATACATTGGCTTTTTTAGCAACATCCTTTATGTTTGCTCTTTTAGTTTCCAAAAAACTACACTCCTAATTAATTCTCAGTTTCTAACATTACTCGTTTAGTATTCTTAACTTGATTGTAATTAGTTAGTTTTTCTCACCTCCTATTTAATCGATTAACTAAATTTGTAAAAAAAATATTGCTCCATTTTGATTTAATCGTTTAAATAATATTCTAAAATGAACCCTCGTACGATTAAATCATTGTATTTTTTATAATTAATCGATTAATTAAAAGGATAAATATGTAATAATCTAGATGTTGGATTCTCTATTTAATCGATTAACTAAACGGTTAAATAAAAAGGACGACCCAATATGTGCTATCCTATTTAATCGATTAAATGAATAATGAAATAAAAAAGGTTTGTTACGACCTTATCTAATCGATTAAATATAAAAATAAGTTTCCTTTTCATGTAATCGTTTTCTATGATGTTAGTTTAATTTATTTCGAATTGTCTGTCAATATACCTTACTATAAAGTTTTTTTGCAGTTTTTTGTACAATCATTAAAACGATTAAACTAAAAACGGATCCAGAAAACAATACGGATAGGCCAGCTACCTTTAATGTCAAGAAATGTAGCAATAATAACCCTGTTAAAATATATAGGTTGGTCATCGGATTATTAAATAATATATATAGAGAACTCTTAAAAATTTCTTTTTTCCCACGGGCGCCATAGATATAAACGACAAGGCTATATAAGAAAATCATGGCCAATAGAAACAACAATACATAAAATAATTTAACTACCAAGCTATTAAATGCAAAATCCAAAGAAGAAATAAAACGGATATCAGCAGCGACAATAATAGCTAATAAAATAAAAGGAAAAAATAGTAGGTTGCTCTTTTTGAACTCTTTTTTATAGAGTATAGTAAATTCCTTTATGATACTAAAATCACTTTTCTCCAAAAACATTCTTTTAATAATAAAAAACATAGCTATGGTTGCAGGAAAAATTCCTAATAGTACTCCACCTAAAAGTGTAAACGCCAGCCAAAGAATATTAATATAGGCTAAATTGGAGATCCAGGTAGAAAGACTATGAAACTTGTTTAATATGCCATTATTCAAACTTACCCCTCCTTATTTTGCAGACAATTCCTAATTGTAAAAATTTAAATGTAGTTCAATTTTAAGACCTATGAAACAACTTTGTAAAGGTCATTATTTCATTTAATCCTCAATGCTTGAGCTTTGTGGACAACAGATAGTTGAAACCCCTATAGACGTTGGTGCCTGACACCAGTTAACAAAATAAAAATGGAATCAGCCACATTCATTTCGGGAATGTTTCTGTTTCCTTATATTTCCATACTCTATCGTTTTAAACTTTAGTCGACTGGGGGTCAGACCCCATTGCTCCTACAAAGTTAATCTCTAACTTTCCGTCCTGATTGATAATTTCAATGACTTTTTCCTCAAAAAAGTAAGGAGCGTCATATTTATCTTGTTTCTTAATCGATGCATAGTTGTTTTTCGCGGTGAGAACTGGGAAAACTACATTTGTTTTCTTACCTCCACCGTTCTGCACAATCTCCACTTCAGCCATTAACATGACCTGTTTACTAGCGATGGCAAAAAACAGCCTACCGATCTCTCTTCCGTTTTCAGTGATTTTCACATGCTGTAGTATCGAGATAACACACATAATAATATCGTTAACTTGTTCATTGGATATGCCCTTTAACCCACAATCAACCAGCACATGATTGATGCCATTTTTTATTTCCTTGAATGAAAATACCTCTTCGATTTTAAGAGCCGTGTTCATTTTTCCGAGATTAGCAAACTTATTTCTTGTCTCACAAAGATACTCCGTGACAACTCCGGGCTTCGTACCTCGGCTCACAACAAAGCCCGCCAGCTCCTGAAGACAGCTATTGCCAGTGCTCTTATTGCTAATAAGGATTAAAAAGGCGTATACATCCTTCTCATCCAAGCGATTATCCAATAATTTTTCATAGTAATAATTAATTAATGTCCGTTCTTTTCTATCCATTTTATGACCCCTAAATTTAATGTTTTTCGAAACCTAAGTATTTTCCCAACTCCTATTGTACAATTTTTCACAATGAAATACAGGGCAAATAAATAAGACAAAACGGAGAGTCCATGGGCACTCCGTTTTGTCTTATCAAAATCTTTCAAGTAATTCGATGATTACTTTGTATGTAGATGTAGTATCCATGTAAGCGTATCTGCCTTTACCGTTCCTGAAATTACCTCTTTGGATGACGGGATAGCCCAGGTCCTCCAGCAATTTCACTTTTTCCTCGATATCATTAACCACAAAGGAAATATGATGAACACCTTTTCCTTGTGTTTCGAGGTGCTTTTTCCAAGTGCTTGGTGAATCACCCGGCTCAATTAATTCAAGTTGAAGTAATGGGGTATTAATAAACATATATTTCGAGTCAGCTTCAGTTGGCTTTCCTTCAAAAATAACCTGAGTAAGTTCACTCGGACCTGATTGAATTACCGGAGGTTTTTCCACACCCAATAACTTGCAATACGCTTCGGCAGCGGCATCCAGATCTTTTACGACAATTGCCAACTGCTCGACTTTATTGGTTCCTAATAAAGGGGTGAAGATATCTGTGGTAGGGGCCGTATCCCTCGGAACAGCACTTTCTAGGAGTTCCAATAGTGTCTTATGACTTTTTAACGTATCCACATAAACATATCTTCCATCACTAGACGTAAATTCACCGCTCTGCAGCAATGGGTAACCGTTCTCCTCAAAAATAGGAAGTTTCTCTTTAATAGAATCGACATCAAAGGCGATATGATGAATTCCTTCCCCAACAGTATCCAAAAATTCACGCATCGTCCCAGGTTCCGGGTTCGGTTCAATCAATTCGATTTGCACAGTCGGCGTGTTCATAAATACTAGTTTACTCCGAGAAGCACTTGGCTGACCGCGAAAGACCACTTTAGAAACTTCACTTTCGCCTGTTAAGAACCAATTAGGTTTCGGTATCCCAAGAAGTTTCGCAAATGCTTCTGAAGCTTGCTCAATATCCCGAACAACGAAAGCAATTTGGTTAATGACGTTATTTCCAGCTAACGGCTTATTTTTCGTCAATGATTCGGTCATTTAAATTCACCTCCATTAGTTATTCGGATACAAATCAACCAAGCCCGCGAACAGCTAATCCGCCATCGCTTGAAATCACTTCACCTGTAATAGCACGGGCCTGATCCGAAGCTAAAAGGAGATAAGCCCCCACATGATCTTCAGACTTCATCGCAATTTGAAGGGGGTTCCGTTTTTTTATGCTTTTCTCTTTCGTCTCATTATCGACCATTTTTACAAAAGGCTGCAGTGGTGGAATGACATGTAATGCTGTTAACGTTCCTCCAGGCGCCACCGCGTTCACCCGGATTTCCGGTGCCAATTCAAACGCCAGTTGGCGCATTAGTCCAATTTGAGCATGCTTGCTCGCCGTATACCAAACGCCGCCGCCATCCGGATAGAACCCTGCACCTGAGACAGTGAAAATCATATTTCCTGCTGTTTTTTTAAGTTCCGCAGTGGCTGCTTTTGCCCCATTAAAATATCCTTTTACATTGATATTGAATAGGAGGTCATAGGCATCTGACATGGCTTCCGGTGTGACGGTTTCAAATTTGGCAAAACCATCGAATACACCTGCGTTAGCAACAAAGACATCTAATTTTCCATATGTTTTTGTGGCAGTTTCCACTGCTCGAACATGATCTTCATATATCGTAACGTCGCCTTCAATGCATTGAACCTGTTCACCATATTGCTGTTTGAGCTCATTTAATCCTGCTGCAGACCGATCAAGGATGGTCACAACGGCACCCTCTTTTACAAATGCCTCGGTGACAGCCCTTCCAATCCCGGAGGCACCTCCGGTCAAATAAATTGATTTCCCACTAAGCTGAGCCATCAAGGTGCTCCTTTCTACTTTGGCTACTATACAAATATAGCCAGATTTCTAGTATTTAAAGTCGTTTGATCTACAATGAATACGCGCTTAGAAAGCTTCCATTCCCCGTCAACATACGTGAATTCATCCTGACGTTCCCCTGAAATCAAATCGTGATGAATATCGGTACTTCGGCTCCGGTAGATGGTTAAATAACTGTTTACAACCGCCTTTTCATTGGGAACGTACTCCAGCAGCCGGACATTATTAACAGATCTCCGAGTACGAGACGGCGGGATTTCAGCCCAGGCGTAATCTGTTTTTAAACGGTCCACGCGAATTTTCAATAATTCAATGTCATCATTAAAAGCAAACATATCGAAGGAATAATCGGGACGTTCAATCCCTTCCTTATTAACCCTTACCGGCATTTGATAAGAAATGTCTGGGTGCAGCAAACTAAACCAGCCATCAAAATCAATATCATCGAGAAACTTCGCTTCCCGGTATAACCATTGCTCCAATTCAAAGGTTGCAAGCATCTTCTCTAAACTCATCATGACTCCTCCAATCTTTTTTGTAGGCGCTTTCTCTCTTCAAAAAATAAAACCTTAAGAAGTCATGAGATCGAGCCAGTAACGATAAAAGTTCCTTTGATTGGCCTCGGTGAATTTATCATCAAAAACGACACCCGGGCCAATAAAATCTTCCACAGGCTTTCGATGTAAGCCCATCATATAATTAAAGGTCAGCTGCTTCACTAATGGCATCGTCCCGGAGGCTGCAGCAGTAATATCGGTAAATACCTCTGTGTCATCCTGTTCAAAGATTCCTGATGGGCTGAAGGTCAAAACAAACGACTCACGAGAACGTCTTTTCCAATCGGCTGAAGCATTTTTCTCCACTAAAAACCAAGTGATCACTTCCATTTTATCGACACCAACCGGCCGCCATAGACGAACCGAAGTATTCGAAATCAACTGGCCTTTTACCTTCGTATGAGAAATTAAGAAAGATAGATTGGGAAAAATATTGCCGATCATATTTTTTAGATTAGACAAAACGTCATACTGTTCTTCTGTTAAATTAGATTTATACTCTTCCTTAAGTTCCTCTGGAAAGGCAAAATCAGGATTAGGTGTGCCTAGATTTAAGCCATGCCCCTTGTCAGTATGAATTTGATAACCCTTTTTAGAATAGGTAGCACTTGGGACCATTCCCAATTTGACAATCGAACCATGCGTAACCATGGTATGATACGAATCACCCACAAAATTATCCGCGCCAATTTTCCAGTTCGAATGAATAATAAATCGTTGCGGCGGCCCCAATACTTCCATTTCCGCCCGGCCTGCCAAAATATCGAGATACCATTTAAAGTCGCCTAAGAAATCTTCTAATGGTTCAGCCTCGTCATTCCACGTACCGAACATAAGACCCTTGTAGGTTTCGATTCTAACTTGATGAAGCCCTAAACCTGATTTATCAAATCCCTCACCATAAATATCTTTTTGAAGCGGTACGCCAACACAATCCCCATTGTTTTTAAAATTAAAACCATGATACGGACAAGTAAACGAGGATTTATTTCCGGCATCCGCCCGGCAAAGCTTCATGCCACGGTGGGTACACATATTATACAAACAGCGAATTTCACCATCAGCGCCTCGTGTAATAATCACGGAATAACCAGCAACATCTCTTGTAATGAAATCATTTTTATTGGGGATTTCTGATTCATGACCAACAAACAGCCATGTTTTTAAAAACACCTTTTTATGTTCAATATCATAGATTTTTGGATCTCCTAATAGAGAGGCAGGAATCGCGCCAATTTCCGGCTGAACGGATTCACTTAAGTATTCAACTACATCTTTTTGCGACATGTCTTCTAGATTTATGTTTGTTTTAACCATCAACTATTCCCCCTAACACTATTTTTCCTATACTTTTTCCAGGAGAATGAGATCAAAAATCATCGGGTTTCCCCTGTTTTCTTCCATATAATAATTTTAACACTTATCCCACTTTAATGACCGCATCTTTATTTTTCAATGCGGACAGCACACTTAATGCAGCCAAGTAACTTGTTTTGGGATTATTAGGCATCGGATCATTTTCCACTTTTAGTGATAATGTTCCGAAAGACCCTGTTGCCTCAATCGAATGACTATTTTTCCTCGCAGTCGGATCAGAAATAATTTTCACACCTGTTTGCTCTGGTCCCAGGCCAGCCAAAGACAAGATGATCGACACATTAATATTCTTTGGGAATAATTCAATCGCTTCAGATGCAGAGCCCTCGAACATCACTTGTTCTTGGTCGGCAGGAGCACCAGGCAATGCTTGTGGCGGTTTCCTAGTAATAATGGAAACGGATTCTAGTTCACCGATCGATTTCGCCGCTTTTAGAATATCTAATCCGCCAATGGCACCCGATGGTAAATAAATTTTTGTACTGCTTTCTTGACATATTCTTTCTAGATTTTGAAAAAAATCTACATCGGCTAAGGCGCCAACACTGGTTAACACTAAATCTTTACCACTTGCTAAGATCGCCGCTGCATAATCTTTCACCACTTGAATGGTCGCCGCTTCAACAACAAGGTCAATATTAGACTGGATAAGTGATTGAATATCCGAATAGTTTTCTACTGCAAACTCAGCAGCAAGCTCCCCGGCTGCTTGCTGATTCCGTGTATAAATACCTACAATTTTACCATCTGAAAGAAGACCATCTGTATTGATGCTTTGAAGGAGGAACTTTCCAATATTTCCTCCGCCAATTAATCCTATTCTCATCTGACGCCCTCCCTGTTAATTGGCCAAACCGTATGAATCAGCAAAATATTCGAGTCCGCAATGTCTCGTTTCACGGGACAAGCCGCTTTCTTTTAGTCCAGGAAAATCAAGATGGAGATCCTGGAAAACCGTATGATTATTATGAAAGACGGCGCCTGCTTCTAATCGATCAGCTAATTTCACGGCGAGTAATTCATCCTCCGTCCAAACAGACGCTCTTAACCCGAATTCACTGTCATTAGCAAGCCGCACAACTTCATCTACATCTGAAAATGGCAAGATTGGAATAACCGGGCCGAATTGTTCGGCACGAACGATTTCACTCTGTTGGTCTACACCGGTAATGATCGTCGGCATAATAAAATATCCTTGTTCCCACGATTCCGGATCCAACTGAATTCCTCCCGTAATGACATTTGCCCCTGCTTCAACGGCACGATTGATCAGTCCGTTTACATAGTCATATTGGGATTTGTTATTTAAAGGACCCATCTCAACATCCGGTTGAATCCCATTCCCTACCCGAATGCGACTGAATTCCTTGGTTAATTTTTCAACGACTTCTTCATATCGAGATTCATGAACATAGATTCTTTTGATCGCGGAGCACACCTGCCCTGCGGCGCGAAGGACACCGAACCTGAGGCGCTTGATTGCTTCGTCATCCAATTTCGCATCAGCAAGAACAATCGCTGGATCATTTCCGCCCAGTTCCATGTATAGTTTCTTCACCGTACCGGAAGCGGCACGCATGATTTCCTTGCCCGTTTCGGTACTGCCAACGAACGCAATCGTGCGAACCCGTGGGTCAGAACAAAGTGCATCCCCAATCACACCGCCAGAACCAGTCACCACATTGATAACCCCATCTGGAAAATAGGAAGCTACTACTTTTAAGAAAGTCATAATCGTTAATGGACAGCTGGTTGCTGGCTTAACGACGACTGTATTTCCTGACAACACAGCGGGAATGACTCGCTTAAAGGTAAGAATTAGCGGTGAATTCCACGGCGAGATGATCGCTGCAACCCCGCGCGGACGCTTGCGGATTTGCACTTTTTGTTTGCCTGGTAAGCTTTCAGGTTTCCACCAGTCTAGTAATTCTTCTGCCCCTTGTTTCATAATATCGACTACTCGGAGCAAATCCTTTTTCGCTTCAACCAGGACCTTGCCATTCTCACGAACTAGTAAACTTACATTCTCTTCCACGATTGATTTAATCTCATCAGCTGCGAGCTTCATCCGGTTTGCCCGATCTTCAATTTCACTTTGAGACCAGCTTTCATATGCTTTAACCGCTGTTCCCACCGCTTGTTCTACATCCGCTTTTGAACATAAGGCAACTTCACCGACTACTTCACTCGTATGTGCTGGATTGATAACATTTGCTGTTTTTTCCGCTTGAATCCACTGCCCGCCAATCAGATATTTTCCTGAAACATATGGATATGTTGATATCACGTTAATTCCTCCCTACAACTTTTTCGGTTTGAACGCATCTGCTGCACCTGGAGGACCTCCAAATGGTTTTGCCATTGGTCCGACCGCTTCCATATCGACAACAATCATGGTTGGTTTTTGGTTCGCAACTGCCTTCTCCAGCTCAGTGACAAATTCTGTGGCTGAACCGATCCGTGAGGCATCAAATCCCATCGATTGAGCTAATAAAACAAAGTCAGGACTCAATAAATCAACAGCAACCTGTCGACCATAGGCCGCATCTTGAATATTTCGGAGCACCCCATAACCAGCATCATCAAACAGGACCACAATCAACGGCAGTTTCTCTTGAGCAGCGGTAGCCATTTCGCCGACATTGACCATAAATCCGCCATCTCCAGCCATTAGCACAACCGGACGATCCTTAAAGCCCATTTGCGCACCGATTGCTGTTGGCAGCCCCTGACCGATCCCCCCGCCCGACGCGTGAATCGATGTTCTAGGTTCATAGATTTCAAATAAGCGGCTTCCCCACACATTCGCCTGAACGGTTACATCCCGGACTAAAATCGTGTTATCTGGTAACACTTTTCGCATGCCATCGAGAATTTGTTCATATGGGCCAAGTGTCGCTCGTAACTGGGTGCGCAATTCTTCACGAACAGACTGCACTTCATCAAGATAGGAAGGATCCGGAACGATTGATTTTTGCGCTAGTGCCTGGTTTAATCCTTGTAAAACTTGTTTCGCGTCCCCTACAATTCCATAGGTGGCTTCATAGTTGCGATTAATCGCTTGCCAGTCTGCATCAATCGAGATATGTTCTTTTGGAACGGAGACTTTCCAGTTGGCTGTTTCATTCCCTCTAAACCTGACCCCAATACTGATCAATAGGTCAGCATCATTCAACAGGTTTTTCGTTAATTCATTTGCTGCAAAGTGACCGATACATTGTGGATGATTTTCAGGTATACTTCCTTTTCCAGATTGGCTTGTGATCACGGCCGCTCCAATCTTTTCTGCTAACTCTTGAACCTGTTTTGACGCACCAGAGGTAATCACTCCTCCTCCTGCCCAAATAACCGGCCGACGAGCATCACTAATTTTGGTTAATGCCTCTTCAGGAAAGGTTGGAATGGATTGATTGGTTGGAGCTGATATTCTAATCTCTTCAATCGAATGATTAGGAATAATGGCAGATTGAAAATCAATGGGGATTTCAAGTGTTACTGGTCCTGCCGGATAGGCAAACGCCTCTTTGATGGCTTGTCTGACGACTCCAGATGCCTGCTCTGGTCTTCTTAAGCGAACGGCTTTTTTACAAGAGCCTTCCATCATCGACAACTGGTCTTTACATTCATGGATATAGCCTCTGCCCGTTCCTAAATAAGGTGAAGCAACCTCACCAGTAAGATGAAGAACAGGTACACCTGCTGCCCATGCCTCGATTAACGAACCTGCCGCATTTCCGGAGCCCGTACCTGTACTTGTAATCACAACCCCTAATTTACCAGTTGCTCTAGCATAGCCATCCGCCATATTCGCCGCTCCGCTCTCACCGCGGGAACAGACTAAATGAATGCTTCCTTCCCTAAGAATCGCATCATAAATCGGCATATTGTGTATACTGACAATTCCAAACGCTGTTTCTACTCCAGCACGAACAAGTTCTTGGACCACTGCGTCAGCTGTTGTAAATTCCATTTGCTTTAGTTCACTCATCATTCATTCCTGCCTTTATTTATATTTAAAGCGCTTTCCCGAGCGCTCCCGCTGTTTCAATTGTTGAACCCGATACATAACTCGCTTTGCTTGATGCTAAAAATAAAATCACACTGGCCACTTCTTCTGCTTCGCCAACTCTCCCTAAAGGGATATTTCGCTTTTTGGCTAAGTCAGAATAATAGTCTTCTGCGTTCATATCTGGGGCATTTTCCAATCTTCTTCGCTCCCATTGATCGGTACGAATCAACCCTAAGCTCACTGAGTTGACTAAAATATTATCGGAAGCAAGCTCTTGCGATAGAGTCTTACTTAAATTCAATAATCCTGCTCTCGTTGCCGCCGTTGCAATCATATGTCTTTCCGGCTCTTTCGCTAATGTAGCATTGATATTAATGATGCGGCCGCCGCCATTCTTAACCAAATAAGGATGAACCGCCTTCACTGCATAAATAATTGCAAAGTATTTCAACTGGATTTGCTGCTGCCATTGTTCGTCCGTGACATCGAAGAAATAGCCCATGACACTTTGTCCAGCAGCATTCACAAGGATATCAATCCCGCCAAAGTGTGTGGCTGTTCCGTTGATAAACGCGTTGACATCATCCTTATTAGTCACGTCACAGGTTGCAGCGAAAATCGAATCGGCTGTTCCAAATTTCAGCAGGTGATCATAGGCTTTTTCTTTCCGCTCGATATTTCTGCCGCAAACCGCGACGCGAGCACCTTCCTGAAGAAACATTTCTGCCGTCTTTAAGCCAACTCCAGAGGTTCCTCCCATGATGACCGCTACTTTATCCTTTAATCCTAAATCCATCCTGACACCCCTTTTCGTCAAACCAATGCTTTAACATCTACCCAGCCTGGGTCTGGCTCCCCGCCCATCGCTGCCCGTGTTTCCGGTTTTGGAGGTCCGGCGATTCCCCATTGGTCCATTAAATGAGGCACTCGCTTCCAAACACGCGCTCTCCATTCTGACTCATCTTCAATCGTTTCCAAATAACAGGTATACTCCATCACAAACTTCCCTGGATCTTGGAAGTAACAAAAAATATTATTTCCAGGACCGTGGCGCCCTGGGCCCCAAATCTCTTGATAGCCTGCTTTTCTGACATTACTGATTCCTCGCATCACTTCATCCACCGTATCCACTTCGTAGGCAATATGATTAACGGAGGCGTGAGCATCCTGATTGAAGGCAATCGAGTGGTGTTTCCTGTTACAGCGTAAAAAGGACATTTGGTGCTCGCTCCAGTCGGTCACCTTAAACCCTAAGACATTCGTATAAAAGTCAGTAATCATATCAAGGTCTTTCGTATTCATGACGACATGGTTCAGTTTGACTGGATCGACATTTTTCTTGTTCCAAATCGAGGTATGAATTTCCACCCAGGCGGATAATTCGATACAGCGATTTTCTGGATCGACAAAACGCAAGCCATAGCCTTTTCCTTCCTCATCCAAATAACCAGGCGGGGAAACAATCTTCACACCTTTTGAAGCAAGGATTTCTGCTGCTCTGTCGACTGCGTTTTTATCCACCATACCGAATGCAATATGGTGCAGCCCTCTTTTTTCTCCTGCATGCAAGCTTAATATATGGTTTTCAGGGCCGGCCCCGCGAAAGTAAACAGACTGTTCATCTTGAGAAACTTTATCCAAGCCCCAAATTTTCTCATAAAATTCAGCTTGTTCCTTGAGAACGGGGGTAATTAAGCTTATATGCCTTAAATGTGTGATTCCTAACATCCTGCCACCTCATTTTTTCGTTTAAAGTCAACAAGGATGATCCCGCATGAAAATAAGAGGACCATCCCTGTCAAAGAACAAATTCTTAAGTTTCAGGGAGTATGTTTGCTGAGAAACATCTGCCTATTGAAAAATTATTTTCCGTTAATAATTGCTTCTCTCTCTTTAGCCCGCTTAAGACGAAGTTCCTCTAATGCGCTTCCTTTTGGATAGGTCGGTAAATTCGGCTTAACAGCACCCAGCATAACAAGCATTAATGCCTCTTCATCACTATCATTGCGCAGTCCGCGATAGACTCCAGGAGGAGAACTGATGCAATCTCTTTCATTTAAGACGATTTCATGGACTTCACTTTCACCCTCTTCTTGGATCAGTGCGGTCACACTGCCTTTAATGACAAAGAAAACTTCTTCCACATCATCATGTAAATGAAGCGGTCCCTTACAGCCAGCAGGTAAAACCATTGTACTTAATGTAAAGTGTTCTGCTTGAATGACATTGGCATCATTATTCGCTGTTGCGCCGCGGCCGATATATCTCATCTGTGCTCTACGATAAGCTGGGTCAACTTCCTCTTGAAATTTCAACACGTTCCAGTCTAAAGAGCGATCATTTAACCTCGCCACATATTTTTTCTCAAACGCTTCTACTGAAAATTTTTCAGACATTTACAACACTCCTTTTTTGATTATGTTTTATATATAAAACAATGTTTCCTTTATAGACTAATATTAAATCCCAATACTATAATTGTCAATTATAAATATTGAGAATATTTAATATTTGAAACTATGTTTTATATACGTAACAATTGAATGAATTAACATATTATACAGTCACCTGATTGGGAGGTAGATTCTCAATCTTTAGCTCTGCTGCTTCCCTTTTCAATGTAAATAGATACGCAATGAACCCAAGCGTAGCTGCGATAATCAACATCACAATGGAAGGTCCAAAGTCCCCACCGGCAATATCAACCATCCAGCCCATAATATAGCTTGAAAACCCGCCAAGAATGTTAGTAAATCCCATCAATCCCGCCGCACGTCCGGCTGTTTCAGGCGTCGAGAATTTAACCATGAATAAATTACTTAAATGGAATACCCCCCCTTGTGTACCCATCGCTAAGCCCATGCATACACCGGCCATAACTGGCTGCGGAGAAAGAATGGCCGCAGTTAAAAATGATGCCGTCAATAGAAATAGAATCGTCGCCAGTAAACCAGGACGCTTGGTTTTATCCGCTAAAAATCCGCAAATTAATACGAATCCTAAAGCAAACAGCCAAGATAATGAGGTAATTCCTGTCATTGCCTCCCTTGTGAAACCCTTCGCTCCGACTAAATAAGTAGGAAGCCAAATACTAATACCAAAAAATAAGAACGATGATACTAACATTCCGAACCAAACAATCCAATAACGGTAGTCTTGAACAAAGTTTTGTTTTTTTGTTGATACTTTGGAATCTGACTGGCGAATATACGCCAATTCCTTTGGATCTAATCGTGGATGTTCTTCAGGAGTATCACGAGTAAGGAAGATAAACATTGGAAGAACGATTAATAGATTAAACCCTGCTAAAATGAAAAAGGCGGCTTGCCAATGGAAGGTCGCAATCACAAGAGTTAAGATTATGGCTCCACATGCAGGTCCTAAATAGTTTCCTGCCAGCCATGAGGATTGTGCCCGGCCAAGTTCACGCTGATGAAACCAGTTGGAGATAAACTTTCCGCAAATCGGAATCATCATCCCCTCACCAATACCAAGGATGACACGGCTCAAGATAAACATTTCGTAGGAAGTGGATAAACCGCCAATAACCATGGTAATTGCCCATACAACAAGACCGATGATTCCTGTCTTTCTTGCACCAAGCTTGTCAATGATAAATCCCCAAAAGATATTAGATAAGGCATAGGCAATGGTAAAAATAAATGTGATCATCCCAATTTTCGCATTCTTATCTGCACCAGTTAATCCAAGATCGTTTAAGAAACCTTGATCCGTTTGAATAATTGAAATACCTAATTTATCTATTTGTCCAAAAAACCAAAAGAAGAAAATAGGCATGGCAATATAAATCCAACGTTTATTCGTTCTCAGCATTAAAGAGCCCCCTTTTGTTTTAAATCAGATGAATACGCTTCCATAAAATTTTATTATTTTTTATATAATACTTCAATGGCCCAAACGGACTCCTTATCCCTCCTTTTCTATTTTTTGCAGTAAAGATTGTGTTTTATATACAAAACATAGTTTATTACTAAGTTTATTTTAAAGTTTTTATAATATTACGTCAACAAAAATCATCCATTTTGTTTCGCAAAATAAAACACGTTTTATATATAAAACAAATCAACAAAAAAAGCTTGCGAATTTCGCAAGCTTTCTAATCAATTTTTGAGTGGTAGCCCATAAAGCCGGATAGTATTTCGGAAGCTTCCAGCACTTTAGGTAAGGCTATTTTTTCAATAAATTCTTGATTGAAGGTAGCTTCTGTTGCGACCACATTGATCGCTGCCCTGACTTGACCCGAGCGCTCAAAGATAGGAGCAGCAACCGATTGAATTCCATGATGGAATTCACCCTTTGTAATCGCATATCCCTTTTGCCGAATCGTAGCTAATTCTTGTTGAAAATCCATGTAATCTGTTTGCGTTCTTTCCGTATATGGTTTTAAATTGGAGCCAAATAATATTTGGTTTAATTTGTCTTGGGGTTGATAGGCCAGCTGTACTTTTCCATTGGCGATCGCATGGGCGGGCAGTCTCAACCCAATATTCACATTAACTGCTGAGACTCCTCGGACTGGTGCACTGCCAACATAGACAACTTCTTGACCATCCAATATCGATAAATGACAAGATGCCCCAGTTTCATCCCTTAATTTTTCTAAGTATGGCTGTGCAATTTCAGGGAGTTTTAAGGTACTTAAATAGGCAAAGCCTAATTCCAACACCTTTGGGGTTAAACTGTAGCGCTTCGTATGTTCATCTTGATAGAGATATCCAAGTGTTTGGAGTGTATACAATAACCGGAACGGAACCGTTCGACTTACATCCAGTTCTTTCGCGATTTCAACCAAGGATAATGTGGGGCGCTCTTCACTAAATAGCTTTAAAATTTCCAATCCTCGTACTAAGGCATTGGCATTATAGCGTTCCTTCTCATCTTTTGCCATCAGCATTTCACCATCTCATTGTTATTAATTTTCTTATACTACAATCATATCAAAGTTCATGCAAAGAAGGGTAATCTCGTCTTGATTTATACTTTCACCAAGGAGGTCAGAAAGTCTAGAACGATTGCATTAAAGTTATTGGGATCTTCTTGATAACACAAATGACCAGTCCCAGGGATGGTAACAAATGTTGAATCCTTAATAGCATCATGAAAAATCTGCGATTCACTAACCGGTGTTACTCTATCTAATTCTCCGCAAATAACAAGGGTAGGTGTAGTGATCGAAGATAGAATATCCATTTGATTTAAAGAAAAAAGTGAATAGGCGACAGAGCGGAATCCCATCGGTCTGATTTGCGAATAGATTCTTTCTGCCTCTTTCTTTATTTCCGGACCTGGCTGCGGTGAAAGAAGTTCCTTTACACGAAGCTTCGCCAGTTCTGCCGGCTCTACTGTTTCAATGTTATGTAGACGATTTTTTAATTTCCGTTCATTCTCTTCTTTACTCAGGGCCGCTGCCCCTCTTGTTGCATCTGAAATAATTAACGCATCAACCATTTCGGGAAAGCGGTAACTAAAATCGAGTGCAATTGCCGACCCCATTGAATGTCCTAGCAGCGTGACAGATTCATAGTTTAATTTTTCGATAAATCCTTTTAAAACGTCAGCAAATTGCTTAAATTCCTTAAATTCCACTTTTGGATCAGAACTTTTTCCATACCCAGGTGCATCCCATGCAATCACCGTGAATTGCTTAGATAAGCCATTTAATTGCTTTTTCCATGATTGAGAGTTGTTCCCCATTCCATGTAAGATAATTAACGGGGCTCCCTCTCCTTCGGTTTCATAATGAATCATTAAATCTTCTACTTGTAAAAAAGGCATATTCTCCCTCCTAAATCCAATTGTTTTATAAGTAAAACATTGTTTTATATTTTCTATAATAAAACAACTGCAGGATAAGTCAACGGAATTTTCAGAAGTTCCTGAAATCTTTATAAAGTCTTCAAAATCCCATGGACGATATTAATGAAGTATAGTTTCAACCAAAAAAGCCCTTATAGGGCTTTTTTTAGTTAAGACTAATCGTATTTTCTTAGAAACAGATTGAGGCTCCAACGATTATTAACAAGATAAACAATACAACGATTAAAGCAAAACCGCCCCCGAAGCCGACACCGCCGTAGCCATAGCCACCACAAGAACCACCAAATCCACCATATCCAAACATTTTATACCCCTCCTTAGACTTATTCCCTACAATTTATGTTAAGAAATAAGAATCGGAAGGGCTCTTTCCCTAGGATTTTGATAAGGACAAACAAATTTCTATTTCATATAGAATATGTAGGCTCCCCAGCCAACTATACTTAATTTAATTATCTCTCCCTGGTTTGTAGTAATATAGATCGCCTTTATGTTCCTTCATTTCATTATTGTCTATAAATAATTTTCCATCTTCTAAAAAAGTTGCTAATAAAATATTCTCTATTTTTTCACCTGATTTTTCGAGCTCGTCAATTAGCCAAGCACGGTCTAATTCCAGATATTTTAAATTATGGTAAACAATTTGACCGTCCATGATCAGTGGGATAGGAAGATATTCTCTCTTTACCTGTAACTTTAAATCATTAGGTTGAACTGGTCGGTATTCCGACTTGGGGATAACACTAATACTTCCTGTTTCCTCCATCACTGCAATGGCAATGTTTTGTGTATCAGTGTACCCTTGTACTCTTAAATATGACAATAACTCAATTATTGTCATACGCACCTTTTTCAGCCCTTTTCGATCGATATCCCCGTTATGAATTAATACCGTTGGACTTTCATAAAGAATCCATCTTAATTTATTATGTAAGGATAAACGTATAAAGATTTTATATAGAATGACTGTGATTCCAGCATAGGTAATTGCCATTCCCATATTTTTAACCTCTATAGGGGAACTGATGATATTGGTTAGGACAAGAATATACAATAAATCGAAACTGTGCATTTGAGCTACAGCTTTTTTTCCCGTCAACCTTAAAAACAAATATCCTACCACAAAAACCAAAAATGCATGGTAAATTGTTTCCAAATTTGCATCTCTCCTTATAAATCCTAACAAGCGCCGTAACGGAACTAAAGTTATCTATAGTATTAGAAGTTTCATTCCTGTCTAAACCTCTTAAGAATGGTTGCAATACATATTGCGATCTCCGATTTCGCCTCGAACACTTTGGAAACGGCAATTCACCATAGAAAAAGAGAGGCCCATTGCCTCTCCTTTATCACCGTATATTGTTGAGTATCATCAGCATGGTTTTCGAGAGACATATCCCAGCTTATTTTTTCGAAAGTCCCTCCACATCAACAAATGGAGTAGCTCCGCCTGTTACACTTGGCAAGCGGCCATCCCATTTTTCCAAAGCTTTTTCTTGGACTTCAATTTGCTTTAATTGGATTAATTCCGCCGTTACCTCTTGTTTTTTCAATCGTAAGGCTTCAGCCTCTGCACCAGCTTGAGCAATTTTCTGCTCGGCTTCGATTTTGATTCTTTCGAGATCTCTTTTTGCACGTAACGCATTTTGCTCCGCGGTTTGTTTCGATTCAATTGCTTTATTGAATTCTTCACTAAAAGCAAATTCTTTGATATTGATATCTTCAAGAATCATATAATATTTTGTTAATTTACTTGCGAGCATATCTTTCACTTTTGCTGATACTTCCGGTCGTTTGGAAATTAATTCTTCCGCTGTGTACTGGGCGGTAATTGCCTTTAGTGATTCGGCAATCGCTGGGTCAACGATTCGGGTACGATAATCCAAGCCGATTTCTTGATAGAGCTTATTCACCGCTTCTGGATCAGCAGAATAATTTACTGCCACCATGGCGGTGACCATTTGCAGGTCCTTTGAGGCAGCTGTTTGCGAACTTTCTTCTTTTTGGACCCGGACTTCAATGGGTTGAACGGTTTGAATAAACGGAATCTTAAAATGAAATCCTTCCGTTAAAATCGTCGGTTTAACAGCCCCTAATTGTAGCAGAACTCCTCTATATCCAGAATCAACGGATGTACTAGAAAAAAAGCCAACCACGATAATAACCAGCGCAATAATTCCGCTTACTATAGATTTCGTATAGTACATTTTGATCCCCCCTTTAAGATAACCTTATGAAAATAGTTCCATATTTATACAGGGAACAAACAGGAGCAAGCAAAGAACTATTGCAATGTTAGCCGCGACTAATTATTTTATAATTTTCTATCCAACAAAAAAATGCCTCCTTTCATTTAACTGAAAATAGGCATTAAGAACTGATTATTAGTATATGAAAAGTTATTCCAATGGTCAAACAATTATTTGAATGTTTTTAATAAATACTTATATTTGGTTATTGACAATAAGTTTGTCTTTGTCATAGAATATTGGTTAACACAAATAAATTTGCACGAAGGAAACTTTTTAAGAGGAGGTCAAAGAATGGCGGGAAATAAAATTTCTAGGCGAGATATTTTAAAAATGGGAACTACTGGAGCACTAGGGATAGCAGGCAGTATTTATATAAATAAAGTGGCACCCTTTACAGGTGTAGTTCATGCAGAGAATCATGCTTCCAATCACAATAGTCATTCTGCAAATCACACCAATAAGTATGATTCTTCAAAAACAGAGGGTTATAAGATGGCTGAACGTCTTTTAACCGAATTTGATTATGGAAAAGCAACAAAACTTTCAGACGGTCGGACTTTACGTGAATATGAAGTTGTAGCGATTGACAAGGAAATTGAAATTGCAAAAGGAATTAAGTTTCCAGGGTGGACCTATAATGGGACGATTCCAGGTCCCACATTCCGTTGTACCGAAGGGGATCTTTTACGCTTTCATTTTATAAATGGAGGGAGTCATCCACACTCTATTCATTTTCATGGGATTCACCCACCAGAAATGGATGGATTAGACCCTATCGCTCCTGGTAAATCATTTACCTATGAATTTGAAGCAAAGCCATATGGCTTACAACTTTATCATTGCCATGTTCTACCGCTACGACGACATATTCATAAAGGGTTATACGGTAATTTTATTATAGATCCAAAAACCCCAAGGGAACCTGCACTAGAATTAAATATGGTCATGAATGCTTTTGATTTAGATTTAGACGGTGCAAACGAACTTTATACGGTGAATGGGTACGCTTTTGCCTTTATGAATCATCCAATTAAAATCAAGAAGGATGAACTTGTCCGCATCTATTTAAGCAATTTAACCGAGTTTGACTTACTAAACTCCTTCCATTTACACGCAAATTATTTTACCTATATTCCAACTGGTAGAAACGACAATCCGACTCAATTTACTGATACCATCATGCAATGCCAAGGGGAACGTGGAATCATTGAAGTTCGCTTTCCGTACAAGGGAAAATATATGTTTCACGCTCATGTTAGTGAGTTTGCAGAACTTGGCTGGATGGGATTCTTTGAGGTTGAATAGAAAGGAGTGATCATCATGTTTATGAAATCAAAGTGGTTAATTACAGGTCTTATTCCACTTGTTCTGTTACTGCTTGTATTGGGGTGGGTATTTAAAAATGGGGCTGGAGTGGAACGAGATCCTGCTGCTCCAATAGAGGTTCTAAATGTTGAACAGATTAAAATTGTACCTTCAGGATTTGAGCTAGATGTCAGTAATACTGGCCCAGAGACATTGACCATATCTCAAGTGATTGTGGATGATTCTGTATGGAATTTTTCAATAACTCCTGATTCAACACTTAAACGATTTGAAGATGGAAAGGTGACGATTAAGTATCCATGGGTAGAAGGTGATCCTCATACAATTCTATTAATATCTGAAAATGGGATAATAACAGAAGCTGTTATTGATGCAGCCACCTTAACTCCCGAATTTTCATGGGATAATGTGTTGAACTACGGATTTATTGGCTTCTATGTAGGAATTGTTCCTATTACATTAGGATTACTATGGTTTCCATTTATGAAACGTTTGAAAAAAAGCTGGATTAATGCCATTCTTGCTCTCACAGTTGGCCTCCTACTATTCTTATTTTTTGGTACGTTATTTGATGGATTTGAAATAGGAGCAGAAGCACCGTCAGTATTCCAAGGAAACATGGTTGTGATTATATGTACAGTTCTTTCATTTCTTTTACTGGTTGGATTTGATCAATACCAACATCAAAGACAAAAACGAACTGGTTATTCACCATTTGGCATTTCATTATTGATGGCCACAGGGATTGGCCTTCATAATTTTGGTGAAGGCTTGGCTATTGGATCTTCTTTTGCTCTCGGAGAAGCTGCATTGGGCACTTTTTTAGTAATCGGTTTTACTTTGCATAATATAACTGAAGGGATTGGGATTGCTGCTCCACTATTAAAAAGCAAGCCCAAATTTAGTTCATTTGTTTTATTAGGTACGATTGCGGGTGCTCCCGCCATTTTGGGAACTTGGTTCGGTGGTTTTATCTTCTCACCAATCTGGGGTGCAGTATTTTTAGGAATTGGTGCGGGTGCCATTTTACAGGTAATATTTGTTATCTCCAAAATGCTGATGGAAGAACAGAAAAAGAATAATGAACCAGTTGTATCATGGATGAATTTTTCTGGATTTACGCTTGGAATATTAATCATGTATTTTACGGCTTTTTTCGTAAAATAATCAGGAGGAATTTGAAATGGCTAATATAGGAATTGGTGGTGCATTATTGATATTTGTGATTGCATTAATTGTTTTTGGGCCGAAAAAACTCCCAGAGCTCGGTCGTGCCGTAGGATCTACACTTAGAGAATTTAAACAGTCAACAAAGGGCATAATGGATGATGACCACGATAAAGAAAAGAAATAAATTTACGAGGTGGCTCATCGATTAAGACGATGTACCACCTTTTTTGATGTATTACTTTTTATTCTAGAAATTACTCTTCCTTTGCTGCTTCGTTTACTCGCTTCTTGAAATCGTCATAGGTGTTCCCTTCAAATTTCACACCATTAATAAAAATCGAAGGGGTACTTGTAATACTTAACTTATTAGCAGCACTCATATCTTTTTCCCATGCCTCTTTTGATTGGTCATTTTTAAAGGCATTAACCACTCTTTTCACCTCTGCTTCAGAGACAATTTCGCTTAAAGTGTCCTTAAGAAAAGACTCTGAATATATATCCATTTGTTCTGCCTCAGTATCATCAGGCTGTTTTTCATATAATAGTTCATGAAACTTCCAAAACTTTTCATTTCCCAGTTCCTTAAAGACGGTTTCCGCAAATTTTGCAGAACGAGTAGAATCTACATTGATGAACGAATAATTCATGAAATAAAACGAAGCTTTTCCTGTATCGATAAAATCCTTTTCGATATTCGGGAGAAGTGTGTCATTAAAATTTTTACAATAAGGACATTTATAATCACCAAATTCAACTATTTTTACTGGGGCAGACTTCTCTCCTAAAAATGGCTGCCCCTCATAGTCTATTGCTTCTTTTTTAGCCGTATTTGATAAAAAAATTATACCGACTAGACAAACAGCTATTAAACCAATCACCCAAAATATAAATTTAGATGATTGACTTTTCGATTTTTTTGTTTTTTTGTTTCCTGAAGACATCTTTTCACCCTCTATTTAAGCTTTTAATCTCTCTATGAATTTACATCTTTATTGTGGATTTTTAGAGAACAATTTTGAATCAAGAGAAAGAGCAGAATTTGAATTTAGGAATATATATACTGCCATGACCGCAAAGGCAAGATCCAATTCAAACCCAGCACCTTGTCCATTTCCCATGAAACCTGCTGCCAATTTTACTTTCCAAATGGCTCCAATCATGATGAATACAAAGAGAGCTGCGATATATCGTGTTCCAAATCCAATTGTTAACAACAGTCCCCCTACTAATTCAATAATGGCGACTATGTACCCCATAAAACCTGGAATTCCTAAACTATCAAACCAACCTATAGTATTTTCAATCCCATTTTGAAACTTTGAAACACCATGAATAAAGAATGATACCCCTAAAAATAACCTTAGAATTAGTGTCCCGACTTCTGATTTTTTCAATTTACTTTCTCCTTTCAAAATCTAAATGTTTTTAATTTCACACTACAAATCGTAGTGTTAAAAGGTACCATATTCTCCCTTTTACATGAAATAACTTAATTAACACTACCTATTGTAGTGTTAATTGTTGTAATTGGTCAAGAGATTATATTTTTCTACATATTAATCTATTAACCAATCAATAAATAAAGGATTGGACTTTACCTCCAATCCTTGTTAGGCAATAACTAATAGGAATAATATTAAAATAAATACATTTAAAGAGATAACGATTGATCGTGTCTGAACTTTAACGGGAATGGATTGTTGCGGATTAATCAATTGTTGAAGCCTGTAATCGACTGTAGTATCCGCAAAATGCACAATTGCTGGAGTAAGATTTGAATTAACTTTTAGTTGCTTCTTCTTAATTAGCTTTAATAAAGCACTTCCTAATCCAAGTTCTGAACCCATCCGATTAATAGCATATTCATCAGCAACCAATTCAATCATAATCCGGTAATTCTGATAGGACCATCTCGTCAAAGGGATATACCAAATAGATTCTGAAATCAATTGTAAAATAAAAACCTTAACTCCATCATAATACCTTTGGTGGGAAGTCTCGTGGTAGATGACTGCTTCTAATTCCTTTGAATCTAACATTTCAGTTAATGTGGTAGAAAGGACAATTACAGGTTTCAAAAACCCAAATGTAAATGCCAAAGGCTCTTTATAATCGATAACAACTATATCATCATTATTTCTATTATAGGTTTGATTCAATTGTTTGGATTTATCGTTATTAATAAGTAGTTGAATTTTATTTTGAAATGAACTTAATAGCAAGATTTGCTGAACGATTTTTTTACAAATGATGAAAACGGTATAAAAAATATAAGCATTCACAATTAATAAGATTGCATAATAGGCAAATGTGCCTTTTTCAAATAGGCTAACGCAAAAATTAAAGATATTAAATAGCTCTAATGGGCCAAATAGAATATTTAATAGGTACATAGATATTTGAACAAACAAAATGATCGCAAAGAAAAGGGCTAAACCTAAAACGGCAATTGATTTATGTTTCCAGACCATTTTACTTTCTGCCCTTTTTTAATTGTTCAATTTTTTGTTCCAGTTTCTGAAGTAATCGATCATCAACTTCATTTAATGAATCCAGCATATGATTTACAACTAATCCCCCAAATTCGTCTAAAAGGTTATCTGTTAGTTTTTTAGATTGGTCGCTAATAAAATCCTCTTTGCTCTTTACAGGTTTAAAGAGAGATGTTCTTCCTTCCAATCTTTTGGTAAGTATGTTTTTATCGACAAGACGGTTCATAACCGTCATAACCGTATTAAAGTTTATCGGTTTTTCATTTTCTAATTTTTGTTGAACGTCCTTTATACTCTTTTCATTGCCGTCCCAAAGAATGTCCATTATTTTAGACTCAAGCGGACCGAAAAAACGATTAAGTCCTTCTTGGTCAAAACGAAAATTATTGATTGTCATATAACATCCTCCCATCCATTACATATTGTAGTGTAATATCTTATCTTTTTCAATTATTAATGGCTAATTAAAAAACTACCCCTCCTTCCTAAAACAATACTCCGAATAGTTGCCCCAGTGAAACTATTTTTCACTGCCATTACTTAGTTTGAAGGAAGACAAAAGGTTTCTCTAGACCCACTAGAAACTTTTATTCCATAATAGTAAAGGATGAAATAGTGGGGGATAGAAGTATGAATGAACAAGGATATTTGGATCTAAAAAGAGGAGAGCGAGGAGCGATAATAAGCATTATTGCTTACATATGCTTATCTTCATTAAAATTAGCAGTAGGTTTAATAGCTAACTCTGAAGCACTAAAAGCGGACGGTCTAAATAATGCAACAGATATAATTGCATCAATTGCTGTACTGATTGGTCTTAAATTATCACAACGTCCAGCTGATGATGACCATCCATATGGGCACTGGAAATCTGAAACAGTTGCCTCAATGGTCGCTTCATTTATTATGATGGTTGTTGGAATACAAGTAACATATGAAGCGATTACTAGTATATTTAATGGAAGAAATGAATCTCCAGATTTGGTATCGGCATGGACAGGACTCTTTTGTGCTTTAGTTATGTATTTTGTTTATCGTTATAATAAAAAATTATCAAGGGAGATTAATAGCCAATCTGTTATGGCCGCAGCAAAGGATAACCTTTCAGATGCATGGGTCAGTGTAGGTACATTTATTGGTATCGTTGGTGCCCAGTTCAATCTTCCTTGGCTCGATCCAATTACTGCTATAATTGTTGGATTACTCATCTGTAAGACAGGTTGGGAGATTTTTAGAGATGCTTCCCATTATTTGACCGATGGATTTGACGAAAAACAAATAGAAACATATAAAGAAACAATCATTAATTGTTATGGTGTAAAAGGGGTTAAAGACATCAAAGCTCGGAATTACGGGAATAACGTAGTTGTGGACATTGTGATTCTGGTCAATTCCGATTTAGATATTCGCGGAGCCCATGATATTGCAACCAAGGTTGAAAATGAATTAATAAAAGAACATAATGTCTATGATGTTCATGTCCACGTTGAACCTAATTAAATTAAATGCAGAAAAGTAATAATGAGTTTGGAGCCTATCTCCAAACTCGTTATTGAAATAAAATCTATCAGCAACAAGATGAAGTTTTTATTTCTATATTCATTTACTTATCCTACTTATTTTTTATCAATTTGGAAATCAGAAAGTCTTATCCCATAAATGTTAGTGTTTTATTACTAAGAATTAGGAAAGATGCGTTGCAATGCTTCTTTCATCTGAGGTTTTACGTTAATTTTTGGACGAGCTGCCTTAGCAATTTTTTCTGCCTCATCAATTGTCTTCGCTTTACCTAATGACAATAAGGTTCCAACTGCAACTGTTCCCGCTCGGGTGCTTCCACCACCACAATGGAAATAAACTTTTTTGCCTTCGTTATAGGCACTTACAACATGCTCAATTGACTTTTTGATTGACTCGTCTTGATGCTCTGCATCATCAACGATTGGACTATGGATACGATCGTACCCTGACTTGTTCTCATGCGACTCCGATCGTAAATAATATCGGCTTTTTCATTTTCCATCATGTCCTTCACATCATCTGCTCCGCCAAAATAAATATGATCTTTAATTAATTCGTTATAGTTTTTTGCAGCCATGGTTTTACTCCACCTTTAATGTTTACTTAGTAGCATTGATAAAAGTTTTTAGTTGTTACTCTTGGCTTTTAATTCTTACTCGCCAGTTTCACCAAAACGCTTAATACGTCCTCCGATTTCATCACGGACACGTTGGAAGAAAGCCCATTTTTCTTCTTCTGTACCTTGTGCTTTAGCTGGGTCATCAAATCCCCAATGAACTCGCTTTACTTTTGGTGGAGTAACAGGGCATTTGTCAGCCGCATCACCACATAATGTAACAACTAGATCGGCATTGTTTAAATATTCAGGGTCGATAATGTCAGAGGTATGACTTGAAATATCAATTCCAGCCTCTTTCATCGCTTTTACAGCATTGGGGTTAAGTCCATGTGCTTCGATCCCAGCACTGCGTACTTCCCACTCATCACCTAAGTGATTCTTAGCCCATCCTTCAGCCATTTGGCTTCTGCAAGAATTTCCTGTACATAAGAAGTAAAGTTTCTTTTTAGACATGATGTGCTCCTTTAATTTTCGTGTAGTAGTTTATAAATCATTGCCGCACAACCTGCTCCTAAAATAGTAGCGACAATATACACCCATAGATGTTGTGTTGTACCTGATACGATGGCTGGACCAATAGATCTTGCAGGATTCATTGAAGCACCACTAATTGGACCAGCGAACATAGCTTCCAATCCTACCGTTGCACCAATGGCAATTCCTGCGAAGGATTTTACCGCTTTACCATGGACAGCAGAACCGAATATAACCATCATCAGGAAAAAAGTAAGGATAAATTCCAAAATAAACGATTGTGACCATGATCCTCTTGGTAAGGTGGTACCGAGCGTTGCAACGTTTCCAAATAAACAACACAACGTTGCACTTGCTGCAATCCCGGCAATGATTTGAATAATAATATAATAAAGTGCTTCTCTCTTCTTTATATCCCCATGAATTAAAAATCCAATGGTAACAGCTGGATTAAAGTGTGCACCAGATAGGTGACCAAACGAGAAAATTAGTGCCATTACAACTAGCCCAAATGTAAGGGCTACGCCTACATGAGTTAAACTTTTAGTAATCGAATCTATTACAACTGCACCCGTTCCAGCAAAAACAAGAAAATAAGTTCCTAAAAATTCGCTGATTAACTTTTTTTTCATTTTGTTTTAATCCCCTTGTTGATCATTTGCTTAGCATCCACAACGAAGCGTAGGATTGCTCTTTTCAATCTGTTTGATTTTCTCTGTCTGAACTGGCACATGCTCTAAAATTTCTTCTATAAGTCCATATAAATCACTTTGTGAATTCAAGGAATAATAGATCCACTGACCTCTGCGATCCTCTTTAACTAACCCTAAATCCTTCAGTTTTCGAAGATGCTGACTAATAGACGGCTGACTCATATCAAACACTTCAAGAAATTCACATACACAGCATTCTCTTTGTTTTAAAATCGTCACAATGGTCAAGCGTGTTTTATCCCCTAATAATTTTAAAACGTTGGCCGCTCGTTCTATTTCAACTATTGATTTCAACAGTTTGGACACCTCCCTTCATATAGGCAAATAATAATATACTTATTTAAAATCCATGTAAATTATGGTGTTTTAATATTCCGTTGAATCCAAGAAATTATACATATCCTCACAGTTTTCTAAACACATTCTTTTTATGTTATATCAAATTTATATATAATTATTTGCTTATATATTAGAACAACAAATAATGAATTTCAAGTATTCTAATGTAAAGTTAAAGTAAAGAAAAAAGGTTGATAACCGTGGCTATCAATCCAATGCCATTCCTTCATGTCGGGGGGCAGACCGCTGCTTAGAAAAACTTCTCAACCAAATCGACTGAAGTGGGTCTGCTAAGATAGTAGCCTTGTATTTTATGGCAGCCAATGCTGCATAAATATTGATATTGCTCCATTTCCTCGACACCTTCAGCTACCACATTCATTCCAAGATTTCTGCCCATTGCAACCAATGCCCGACAAACCGACTTTTGATTTTTATTATCTAGACCCTGGATAAAGGATTTATCAATTTTGATGGTATTAAACGGGTACTGAACCAGGTAACTAATCGATGAATAACCGATCCCAAAATCATCAAGAATGATATCAACCCCATATTCTTTCAGTTCACGCATCGTCTTCAATGTTTTCTGGACATCCGTCATCGCTGTTCTTTCGGTAATTTCTATTTTTAATAGTTCCGGTAGTAAATTATACTGATGTAACGTTCGTTTGATAGAATCAATGAAATCAGCTTGATGGATTTGTCTAGCCGGCACATTGATAGAAATATAAAAATCGGGTAAATCCTTATCCAACCATATCCGCCGCTGGTGGCAGACAGACGATAAAACCCAATTGCTAAGTTTAATAATCAGGTCAGATTCCTCGGCAATTTGAATAAATTCTACCGGTGGAATACTCCCCAAGACAGGATGCTTCCAACGGAGGAGTGCTTCAAGACCGATTGCTTTCTTGGCATAAACATCAAAAATGGGCTGATATTCTAAATACAACTCGTTTTGTTCAATCGCTCGATGAAGATATTGTTCAAGCAGCATTTTCCGTGACAGGCTTTTTGACATGCCGAGTTGATATTGCTGAATACCCGATTTATTCTCCTTCGCCAGGTACATCGCATGATCAGCCCTCATCATGAGCACTTCCCCATCTCGCCCATGTTCAGGGAAAATGCTTGTTCCAATACTTACACTCACTCTATACTCATGTTCAAGCAGCGTGATCCGCTCTGCAACCACCTGGCTAATTTTTGCGGCCATTTCCTCAATCACATGACTATTCGGCAGATTTTTTAATAAAATGACAAATTCATCCCCGCCCTGACGTGAGACCACATCCTCAGGACGGATATGATTTTTTAACCGATTAGCGATGATTTTAATCAATCGATCACCCATTTTGTGACCGAGTGAATCATTGATATCCTTGAACCGATCAATATCGATGAATAAGATCCCAACGAACTGCTTTTTTCTCTTCGCTTCCAGGATGGCTGTTCGAAGCTGTTCATCAAATTCCCTGCGGTTCGGTAATCCTGTTAACGGGTCGTGAAAAGCTAGATAGGTTAATTCGGATTCGGTTCTTTTTCGATGATCAATATCCATCACAACCCGATCAAATCTCACTGGACCAATCGTTTGATCATCAAAAATGGGAACGATATAATCGAAAACCCACTTACCCACCCCATTTTGAGTTCGAATCCGGTATTCAAGCCTAACTGACTGTCCTTTGTCCAATAACTCCAACTGCTCCAGCACGACAGTTTTATCAAGGGGATGGAGGAGATCCATCCACAAATAGGGATTCTCAACAAACTCCGCCTCGGAATAACCCAAAATACGCTGGCAGGCTGAGGATATTTGCAGGGTCTCCATCGTTTTTGCATCGACAGACCATAAACAAATATCTATTTCTTTAAAAATTTTATCCCAATTGTTCGGATCAAAAGGTTGATGGATGAAAGCACCTTTTTCAGACTCTTCCAAAATAAAGCCACAAATCCCTTGAACCAATCCACGGATTTCAAGCGGGATCGAGATGATATTTAACGGGATACTTTCCCCATTTTGATGCCTAATCTCTATCTGAAACTGAAGCCTTTCACCCGTTAGAACGGTCTTAAAATGCTCGATCGTTTTATCGATATATTCATCATCCAATTGAGAGAGAAAACTCCTTTTGAAATCTGTTTCTCGTTGATACCCTGTCAGCTGGATCGTTTCATCATTTGAAAAGACAATCGTACCTTCTAGATCAAGAATATAGCAGGGCACAGGTAGATGTAGCAGAACGGATTTAAAGGTTTGAATAAACAAACCTAAATCGGTGCTTTTTCCTTGATTTCTCATAAAGGTCTCCTCTCATTGCATTTTGCATAAATACTCGTTTTTTGTTGTCCAGATACTATTTATCATAAATGAAATGTTAGATTTATACTGTTTGAAATGTCACTCGTTTGAGGCAGATTTTCGACAAATTCGGTGTTCCCCAATGCAAAAAAAGCAGAGTGACACCAGTCTCCCTGCCTTACTTTATTATTTTAAGGGGGGTGGGGTCAGACCCAACTAAATCACTCCCCAATGTAACCCTTCTACGTAACCCGCTTCTCTGCTCCTGACTCCTTTCGGTCACGTAGAGCCCTTCTACGTTTCCCGCTTCTCCGTTCCTGACTCTTTTCGGTCACGTAGAGCCCTTCTACGTTACCCACTTCTCTGCTCCTGACTCCTTTCGGTCACGTAGAACCCTTCTACGTGACCCGCTTCTCTGCTCCTGACTCTTTTCGGTCACGTAGAACCCTTCTACGTTACCCACTTCTCTGCTCCTGACTCCTTTCGGTCACGTAGAGCCCTTCTACGTTACCCACTTCTCTGCTCCTGACTCTTTTCGGTCACGTAGAGCCCTTCTACGTTACCCGCTTCTCCGTTCCTGACTCTTTTCGGTCACGTAGAGCCCTTCTACGTTACCCGCTTCTCTTCTCCTGACTCTTTTCGGTCACGTAGACCTACCCTATTTGTAACTGTTTCCTCTCAATTCACTATTTTAAGGCAAAATTAGCATGATAATCACGGAACGTTGGATTTTCTCCACAGACCATCAAACCTTGCCCCCAGTTCACATGTACATCGGCGGACGGTTTATCGGCAGGATCACGATACTGGAATAATACGTTTCTGCGCGGACGGTTACTGCGATTACTATCCGAACCGTGTACCGTTAAATAATTAAAAAACAGTACATCCCCTGCTTCAGCAGGGCAGGGAGTCCCTATGGAAATCGGATATTCCTTATGATTTAAGTAGTGACTGCCTACATGAGAAAGTGGTCCTTCTTGATGAGATTTTGGTATCACCCTTAGGCATCCGTTTTCCAAGTCTGCATCATCAAGGTGAACACTAGCTGCCAGCATGGTATGACTTTCATGTGGGAAATACGGATGATCCTGATGCATTGGAAAAGCTGCTCCCTTTTCAGGTGGTTTAACCAGCATTTTGGAGTGATGTAATTGCACATTCGGTCCGATCAGCTTTTGCAAAATAGACACCATATTAGGATGAATAACCGCTCTTGAGAAAGACGCATCATGATAATGAACGTCATGAAATCCTTTTAACACAAGTTTCTTTAACTCTTTTGCGGGGATGTACTCCCCTTGCCAGGCATGATTTCGATCATGTTTAGTATTTGCTGCACGTTGAATAATGCGTTCAACCGCCGTTTTCATTTGCTCTACTTCCTTTTTAGAAAAAACCCCTTTAACAAGCAAGTATCCATTTTCTTTGTAAAAATCAGCATCCTTTGAAGTAATCATGATAATTTCCTCCTTTAAGATTAATAGTATAATTGTTATAATTTTAAGAAAATAATGGATTCCAGTCTTTATCAAAAGAGGCTGTTTTTTTGTCTTTTGAAGACATCGGAGGGATATTTTTGGTCGTCCAATCATGTAAACTCAGTGAAGGAATGTTGAATCAATATGCAATGCGTCCGATTGGAGAAGAAATTTCCTTTAAGGTGCATTATTGGGGAGTGAACCCGGAGCATTTTAACAATCCGGTACATAGGCATTCATTTTTTGAAGTTTGTTATGTTCTAAATGGAGAAGGACAGTATAAAGACCTGGATGTACAATATCCTTTAAAGAAAGGTACAGTATTTTTATCCCGTCCGAACATTCATCACCAAATTTTAAGCGAAACCGGACTTTTTCTTGTATTTGTTGCTTTCGAGATTTTACATGAACAATCAAAGGTTGATGCCATTCGCATGTATAATCTACTGGCGAAAACAAATAGAATTTGTACCAGTGTTGCTGATGATTCCCCAACGGCCTTACTATGGAGGGCATTGGTAGATTATACGTCAAACGGCGGTGCCAACGATTTTAACTTCATTACTAATATGGCACACACGCTCATCCTGTCCTTTAGCACTATGTTTTCCGAAACAAATCAGAGAAGTCGAAATCAAGAAAAAATGTTTTCGAATCGTTCTCCCACCCATTTATATCAAGCAAAGCTGTTTATTCGTGATAATTTATCAGAACCATTGAAGCTAGAACATGTCGCCAACTATCTTCACATTTCTAGTCGTCATTTATCAAGACTCTTCTCCACTGAACTGTGTGAAAGTTTCTCCAATTATATTCGCAAGGAAAGAGTAAGAGAGGCGGCTCGCCTGCTTGAAATGACAAGCATTCCTATTAAAGAGATAGCTGATGTGACCGGCTTTGGATCAGTGCATTCCTTTACACGCGTATTTACTACAATGATGAATGTTTCACCTGCTAAGTATCGCAATGATTATGTGAAAAAGAAAATATAGTCTAATAAAAATAAGCCCACCAAATCAAGTGGGCTTATTAAGGAATATTTAATTAAGTCGATGATTTTATTTATTACTCATCCTTTTGTATTTAGGCTTATACCGGAAATTCACAAAATGAATGCTTGTGGCAACTAATAGCATCCCGACAATCAGTGTATAGGTCACCGTTTCTCCCAAAAAAAGCACGCCGAGGAGAACAGCAACAATAGGAATGAGAAACGTATAGGAACCAACTTTGCTTGCCTCACCCGCATTAACAAGCTTGTAGTAAAGGATGTAGGCATATGGGATGCCAATGGTCGCACCAAAGCAGAGCCCTACTATGTAATATCGATTCCATTCGATTGCAGACCAGCTTTCAAACACTGTGCCGGTCCCTAGGAGGAAAATGCCTCCAATCACAGATTGAATCGCCACCATCCAAAATGCATCCACTTCTTTGCTTACTTTCTTTACGTAGATAACACCTGACGCCCAACTTACCGCTGTTAGTAACCCGAGTGTCACTCCGATTGCTGAGATATAAACGGTCAAACCATCGACACTAACAACTGCGATCCCAACAAATCCAAGCAACAACCCCATGATTTGGATTGGCGATAAATATTCTCCAAGGAAGAGCCAAGCGAAAAGGCCAAGTAAAATCGGCTGGAAATAGACAAGTACGGAAAACAATCCACCCGGTAAATAGAGCAATCCTAATGTCTGAAGCCCGAAAAAAAGGATGGAGTTAAAGAAAGCCGCAATAAAGTACTTCTGCCAGTTATTCCGCCAATTGATCGCCTTCCGCGTCTTCCAAATAATTAGTGTCAACAAGATTCCGCCTAACAGTGAACGCAGTCCTGCATAAAGCAATGGCGGTGAATAGGGTACTGCTAATTTATTGATTGGCCAGCTTGCACCCCAGATCAAAATGAGCACGAAAAGCGCAGCCTTCGATTTTGTAGACATATTCTCCATCCCCTTTTTCAACGACAAACAAGCAGGTCGAACTCGTCACCGTAAAGTTCAAAGAGACGACGCACTGATGCATCGCCTCACGATAGTATAGTACTTTGCAGACTCTGTTTATCGCAGTATCTTCTATAAGACTACGAAATGTTTAGCCTATTTTCAATAGATACGTTTTATGCACACTGAATGCTTCATCTTCCATAGTAAACCTCCAAGTTACTGATTGCATCTACCGTAATATTGTTCTTGTCTAATGTTTCGTTAATATATTTGGCAAAGGCAAGGGCATGTGCACCATCACCGTGAATACAAATGGTATCTGCACGCAGCGAAACTTCTGTTTTTTGCTGAGATACTACTTTTCCTTCTGTCACTATTTTCACAATTTGTGCGACAGATTGTTCTTGATCTGTAATCAGCGCATCCATTTGTGAGCGAGAAGTCAAAGACCCGTCCGCTTGATACGTACGATCTGCAAATACCTCATGTGCCGTGCGTAAACCGATCTTCTCTCCGGCTTTTGTCAATTCACTGCCGGCAAGGCCGAATAATATTAAGGACGGGGATACGTCATAAACCGCTTGTGCAATGGCTTCGGCAAGTTTTCGATCCTTGGCAGCCATATTGTACAAAGCACCATGGGGTTTTACATGCTGCATTTTTTCATTGAACGTCATTAAAAATCCTTGCAATGCCCCAATTTGGTAGACGACCATGTCATATCCTTCTTGAGGTGTAATAGCCATTTCCCTTCGCCCGAATCCGTTTAAATCTGGCAAACTAGGATGTGCTCCAATTTTGACCCCATTGGCAATGGCCATCTTCACCGTTTCTCTCATCACACTTGGATCTCCGCTATGAAAACCGCAAGCAATATTTGCAGATGTAACGTATTTCAAAATTTCTTCCTGCTCCCCAAGCTTGTACCGGCCAAAACTCTCCCCTAAATCACAATTCAAATCCACTTGAAACATGTTTCTCCCCTCCATCTTGATCACTCGTCCACCAAACAAAAGCGCTTTCATGATTATGTAGTTTCGAAATTCGGAACTCTAGTTTTGAAACTTAAACCCATTCTAGCATAAATATTTTCAATTAAATATTGTTTACGAAATTGCCCAAAAATTATAAATATCATAATATTCTATATTCCTAGTCTTGTTTTTAAATATAAACTATAATGTTTGTAGTATCCGTTTAACAGAACTTGGTTACCGAAATTCGAAACTCCGAGGAGCTGTTTATAATGGCCCATCAGAAAAATAATGTTAACATAAGGTCTTTAGGGGACTCTGCTCTTGTGATTCAGTTAGGCGATGGAATGAGCCCCGCCATCCATGAAAAGGTGAAAAATCTATCCAACTTATTAGAAAAAAAGCCGTTTACAGGATTAATTGAACCTGTACCGTCTTATAATAGCTTGACCATTTATTACAATCCTGTTGCCGTCTATTTGTCCAACCCTGATAATGAAGCAACAAGTCCTTATAAAAAAGTAAGCACCTTAATTTTGGAGTTACTAGATCAATTAGGAACGAGTGAAAAACCCGAACAACGGCTAATAACCATCCCAGTCTTGTACGGAGGAGAATTTGGTCCAGATTTAGAGTACGTAGCAATGTATCATGGACTTTCTGTTGAAAAAGTAATTCAAATTCATTCGTCAGCTGATTACTTAGTCTATATGATTGGCTTTGCGCCGGGGTTTCCGTTCATGGGGGGAATGGACGAAAGAATTGCCACACCACGTAAGGATTCACCACGCCTAGCCATCGCGCCGGGATCTGTTGGAATTGCTGGTAAACAAACAGGCATCTACCCGCTGGAAACACCAGGTGGATGGCAAATTATCGGCCGCACCCCGCTTGATTTGTTTCTTCCCGAACTTTCACCGCCAACGATGTTACAGTCTGGAGATAGAATCCGCTATGTACCAATTTCTCATGAAGAGTACGCTTCCTATAGGGAGATGAAACAATGAGCATTAAAGTGCATCAGCCTGGATTATTGACAACAATCCAAGATTTGGGGAGATTCGGTTCACAAAAATTTGGGGTACTCGTAAGTGGAGCAATGGATCCTATTTCTCTTAAAATTGCAAATTTACTCGTCGGAAATAACGAAGGAGAAGGCGCACTTGAAATTACCCTGTTTGGGACAACTCTCGAATTTGAAACGGATGAGTTAATTGCGATTACAGGTGGTGACCTGCAGCCTGCGATTGATGGAAATGTTGCACCGATGTGGCGGCCGATCCTGATTCGCAAAGGCTCTATTTTAAAGTTTAAATCCGCCATTAATGGCTGTAGGGCCTACGTGGCATTCGCAGGCGGAATCGATGTTCCTGAAGTGATGGGAAGTAAAAGCACTTATCTTCGTGCGGCAATTGGAGGGTTTCACGGCAGAGCATTACAAAAAGGGGATGTGTTTGAGAGCGGAACCTTCAATAGAATCAGTCGGTCATTCGTTCATCAGCTCGAACAAATGACTACTCATTTTCCATGGTCAGTCAACTATTCAGAATTTATTAGATTCAATAAAACACAAACAATTAGGGTCTTACGAGGGGCAGAGTTCGAGCGTTTCGATACGGCTAGTCAGCAAACATTTTTTTCGGATCGGTACATGTTAACCACTCAGGCGGATCGGATGGGCTATCGGTTGGAAGGTGAATCCCTCCACTTATCAGAGAAGTTTGAGCTGCTATCAGAAGGAGTTACGTACGGGACCATTCAAGTACCTTCAAACGGACAGCCGATAATTTTAATGGTTGACCGACAAACGACAGGAGGATATCCCAAAATCGGTCAAGTCATTTCCATCGATCTGCCTTGTTTGGCCCAGATGCAGCCCAATTGTGAAATTGAGTTCAAGGAAGTTTCGCTTGAACAAGCAGAAATAGAACTAATCATGCAAGAGCAGAAGCTCCTTAAATTAGCGTTAGGCATTCGCTTTAAAGCACTTTATGAATGAGAGTACAGGTGCAGATGAAAATGTGGCTTTCAAGTTGATGGCGTTTATAAAAATGCATAAGCAAAGATTAGGAGAAATCCTAATCTTTTTTCATTTAATAACACTATCTTTCTTTGATTTGATGACAAAGAAAATAGATACAAACGATCGATTACGCGTAGATTACAAACTAAACTATTAGTTTAACAGAATAAACATGAATTAAATAGTAGTAAAATTACACTGAGTTCATGATAAAAACGAGTACTTTTTTATGTTGTAAATATTCAAAAGATTATGATAAATTGTTGTTGCGTACGTTACTTAATGAATTCTTCAGTCAGTTATTTGAGAGATCGGGTAGTATACAAATTAATTAAATAGAAAGCGTTTTAATTTATTAGAATTCCGAGAGATTCTTTTAGATAAAAAGGAGGCGTCTATTAAATGAGAAAAAGGGTATTAACAGTAACAGTATTAATATTAATCTCTCTAGTAACCGTAAGTGCCGTTGGAGCAAGAGCACTATATGTAACAAAACCGGTCCCATCGAAGGATAGACATTCTATTTCAGAAATTGTTTATCCTAAAAGCCTATGGGAAAAGGTCGTTACTGGTAGTGGGTTCATGGAAGGTATTAATTTTGACCGTAACGGAGAAATATGGATGGTCAGTCCGGCCACTGGAGAAATAATGAAGGTTGAAGGTTCAAAGGTTTCAATTGTTGGTGAAAAATATAAGGTTCCTGTTGGAGCAAAATTTCACAAAGATGGACGACTCTTTATCGCTGATGGTACAGGAGAACTTTATGCTTATAACACTACTACTGGTCAGCGTACTACCATTGTTAATTCGTACAATGGTACGTCATTAAAAGGACTTAATGATTTGGTTTTTGATACTTCCGGTGGACTTTATTTTACCGAGCCCACAGGATCTAGTGCAACGAAGCCAACAGGCCGTGTCTTCTATCTCCCGCCTGACGGTTCCGGATTGCAGCTTTTTCAAGAAAATATTGCTTATCCTAATGGAATAGCCATCTCAGCAGATGGACAACGTGTTTATATCTCTGAATTTGGCACAAATCGAATTATCTCTGTCCCATCAAAAAATGCTAAGGATCAACGTGAAGTTGCATTTGTTTTCGGTCAGTTTGAAGGCGGGATAGGTCCAGATGGTTTAGCTGTTGATACAGAGGGAAATCTTTACGTAGCACATTTCCAAGCAGGGGAAATTGTAGTACTTGACCCTAGTGGATTTAAATATGGGACGATTCGTCTTCCTGAAAGTGCGGGGACATTTTCCACGAACCTGACTTTTCACGATGGATACCTCTATGTAACAGAATCATTGAAAAATGAGGTTTGGCGTATTAATGTGAAAAAGAATGGTTTGGAGCCATACGGATTACAATAGACTATTCATAGCAATTTTGTAGTCTTCCCATGCTATATATCTCTCGGTTTTTCTAGGGCTGTTGCTTAAACAGCTCCTTTTTTCCCCCTTTCCGTAAAAAGAATGTACTTTACATTAAAGCAGATACGTTAAGTAAAAATACAAAAAACTTACTTATAACAATATGAAGTTTGAATAATTGATAGAAAAGAAGCTATACCTTTCTTGATGAGTTTGGTCGCTTAGACGGTTTATCTTTATCTTTATCTTTATCTTTATCTTTCAGTAACATTCAAAAAAGCTGAATCATGAAGTTGTTAGGCTAAACAACTTTTGATTCAGCTCTTTCTGTTAATGAACCCATTACCTTTGGTTTTTCATTTACTCTACGGGAATCAGACCCTAATCAGTTTTACAAGTTGACCCGGTTGCACTAAGGAAAGCAGCGGCACATCCGCCTCCACTACCCTTCCAACCACATTAACTCGCTCATCGGACGGTAGGTCATGAAGCATGATTTGTACCTCTCCACGATATCGTCCATAGTGGTCATTGTCTCTCGTAATCGTCCCCACCGGTCGTGCCACCGTATTCTCAGCGACGACCGAGCCTGAACTTCTCGTATCCATAAGCCTGAGAACGTCACGGGAAAAATCAGGGCGAAGCCGGAACTCCCCTTCTTGAGACCCTTCCACTCGGAGCGAAACCCGACCAAAACGGTCTAATTCCATTAATTTACTAAGAAGCTCCTCACTTACCTCCGGATCGCCGATATACACATCATCGACACCCGCCCGGAACAACTCCAGTGCCGCCAGATACGGATCGACTTCACGATGCGCTTCCAAGGTGGGCAGCCCTTCAAACAGAGGGCCGCGTTTCTCACCGTCTCCTGGAATATACGCACTTACTGGAATACCATACCGTCTAAAAAGTTCATTCTGTGATTCAAAGAACGATTCAGATAAGCCCGTTTCACGCCTTGGATAGAAATTATGCCAAGCCAGCAGCTGACCAGCCTCTAACCCGCCCTCAAGGAGAGCACGCACATCTTTCTCAAACAAAATACTGGCATTGAGAGCAAGTTTGAATTCCTTAGCCAGGGTCAAAATCGTATCATTTTCAAAAAAGTCATCCAAACGCAAACCGATGACTCCTAAGGATTTTAACGCAGATAAGCTTTCTAATCGTAAATGGGCAGGTGTTCGTGCCGATACATCCGCATAAACCTCTATTCCAGCTTCTTTTGCTGCTTTAAGCAACGATTTCGCCCGGCCCGCTAAATCGCCTGCCTCTTCAGGGATGTGAAGCGACGTAAACGCCCGCCTCACACCCATTTTTCCTGCGAGCACAATCCGTTCTTCTGCTAAAGGGTCATTTAAATAGAAGGAAATACCGATCAATCAAACTCACCGGCCATGTCATCATTGAAGCCGAATAAATAGGTGAACAAGAAACCAGCAGCATAAGAAATTAACACACCAAGCAGGTAAAGCAGGACTTGGCCAGAAACGACTAGGAAGGCAAGCGGTAAACCAGAAACCCCTACAGCAATTGTTGCTACATGGAAGACAGCCTGGAACGCACCGCCAACACCCGCACCTAAGCAGGCAGTTAAGAATGGACGGCCTAATGGTAAGGTCACACCGAAAATAAGTGGTTCGCCAATTCCAAGAATTCCTGCAGGCAGCCCCCCGCCAATCGCTCTTTTTAAGCGTTTTTTCCTCGTCTTAAAGTAAATTGCAAACGCAGCGCCGACTTGTGCTGCACCACCCATAGCCAAGATTGGCAGAAGCGGGTCATTTCCAAGCGTATTAATTAACTCCAAGTGAATTGGTGTTAAGCCTTGATGTAAACCAGTGACAACGAGCGGCAGGAAGGTTGCACCAAGCACAAAGCCAGCCACGACACCACCCACATCAAGCAGCGAAGTTAATCCTTTTGTAATCGCATCTGAAACGAAACCACCAAGCGGCATAAAAACAAGATAAGTTACAATACCAGTAAGCAATAAAGCAACCGTTGGCGTGATAAACAGGTCAAGCGATTGTGGAACATAACGACGAACTCGTTTTTCAACAAGGGCAATAAAGATGGCTGCAAAGAGAACTCCAATTAAGCCGCCCCGTCCAGGAAGTAAAGCGGTATCAAACAATTTGATTCCTGCAACAGCTGGGTTAATGATTAAAATACCGGCAATCGCCCCAAGTGCGGGTGAACCACCGAATTCTTTCGCTGCATTGGTACCAACTAAAATACCAAGGTAACCAAATAAACCGCTTCCAATAACGGACAAGATGGTCGCAAGTTGGGAATCTGCTGCTAACCATCCCGCTTGGACGATTGCTTTGGTGATCCCTGTAATCAATCCGGAAGCGACAAGTGCTGGGATTAATGGAATGAAAATACTTGAGATTTTTCGTAAAAATAGCTTAAATGGTGTGGCATTCTTTTTGTTAATTTCAGCCTTTTTGCTGGCTGCCTTTTCTTTCAAATCGATCCCGCCAGCAGCATCTATCAATCTACCAAACTCTTCTGTCACCCTGTTTACTTTTCCAGGGCCTAAGATAATTTGGAGTGTTTCTTCTTCTACCACTCCCATGACTCCGTCTATTTTCTTAATGGCAGCTTGGTTGACAATCGAATCATCCTTCGGTGTCACACGAAGTCTTGTCATACAATGAGTATAATTTTCAATATTCGCTGGGCCGCCTAATTGTTCAAGAATTTTTTCTGCTAAAATTTTATTCTCTCCAGCCATACTAATTCCCCTTCTCTCTGTTGTTTTTTCAAAAGTGAACTTCTTATTCCAAGTCAGTATTGCAGGACAATAAGAGATGGAATGGTGTTCACATCACCTCCTGAAAGGACTATTTCCCTTCTTTAATAAACCGGATCGCTTCTCTTGTTTTATCAATGGAATGAATCGTATCCTCATATTGAACGGTTGCCATCGATAAAAACAAAATATCCATGATATATAACTGCGCAAGGCGTGATGAAGTGGCTGCACTTCGAAACGGAGCCTCACCTGAATATGCGGTAAACAATTTAATATCTGCCAAAGCAGAGACCGATGATTGCCCATATTTCGTTAAACTAATTGTTTTAACGCCGCGCTCTTTTGCGAGTGCCATAACTTTAATCACCTCAGGTGTCTCTCCTGAGTGGGAAATTCCAAACACCAGATCATCCTTATTGGCATTGGCAATCAATGTGGCAACAAGATGTGTATCCGAAAAGGCGGTTGCATTTTTATGAACCCTAAGGAGCTTTTGCTGCGCGTCCCTAGCGATGATGTTTGAAGCCCCGATCCCAAAAAAATGAACATTTTGAGCAGTCGACAAGGTGTGAACAGCACGTTCCAATTCATCGTAATTGATCATCTCTTCCGAGTCGCGGATGCTTTGAATGCTATTACTCGTTGTCTTCTGAGCGATAGAGAAAAAAGATTCACCAGGCTCGATATCACGGTACCCTTGTTCAACTGGTTTCACAAGATCCCCAGCAATTCTTACTTTTAAATCTTGAAAGCCATTTAAGCCCAAGGACTTACACAGCCGAATCACAGCAGCACCACTTGTATTAGCCTGCAATCCGATGTCATGAACGGTACTGTTTAAAATCGCTTGAGGATTATCAAGAATAAATTCAGCAATTTTCCGCTCGGAAGCTGGAAGCTGTTCCAGCATATTTTGAATCATTTTTAAACCGCCTGCTGCCACACCAAAGACCACCTTTTTTAAAATTACTCTGCCACGATTTGGATTGCTTTTTTTACATAGCCATTCGCTTCTGTTAATAATCGTTCGGCTTCTTGTTTATTTCTATTCGTTTTTATCATGACGATTGCCGTTTTAACTTGCAGATCTGATGCCTCTAATGTCTCCAAAGCCTGTTGATAGGATACCCCGGTAATTTTACGGATGATGCCGATCGCTCGTTCCTTCAATTTTTGGTTGCTTACATGAACATCGACCATTAAATTTTCATAGGCTTTTCCTAAAAGAATCATTGAAGAAGTTGAAATCATGTTCAAAATCATTTTATGGGCGGTCCCTGATTTCAAGCGAGTCGAACCAGTTAGTACCTCTGGACCGACAATCACTTCGATGCTTTGGTCGGCTTCCTTACTAATCGCCGCATTTTTATTGCACGAAAGAGCAACCGTTTTCGCCCCAATGCTTCGTGCATATCGAAGGGCACCAATGACATAAGGTGTCCGCCCACTGGCCGCAATTCCAATAACGGTATCATCTTTTGTCAGACCCAATTCCTTCAAATCGGCTACACCAAGATCAGGCTGATCCTCTGCTCCTTCGACTGCTTTCAAAAAGGCGCCTTCTCCCCCTGCCATAATCCCTTGGACCATTTCAGGGTCCGTGCTGAAGGTAGGCGGACATTCGACTGCATCTAGAACTCCTAATCTTCCGCTCGTGCCTGCACCTAAATAAATGAGGCGCCCGCCGTTTTTAAAGGATTCAAACACAAATTGAACCGCTGCCTCCACATCTGGTAACACATCCTTGACCGCTAATGCGACCAGTTGATCTTGCTCATTCATGATTCGTAATATTTCGATTGGATTTGCTGTATCTATTTGCATCGACTGTTCATTTCGCGATTCTGTCGTTAATAATTCAAGATTTTCTGCCATTTTTTTGGATCCTCCTGTAAGTCTTTTCTGAGGTGAAAACGGTTACCCGTACATTTATTATATTACCTTTAAAATAACATTTCAAGATTTTTATTAAAATAGTGAAATGTTGTTTTAAAACACTATTGTACTGAAATGTTTATTTGGACATTATTCAAGCAAATAGCGGCGGATCGCCTTAGCAACACCAACTTCATTATTCGTACCAGTCACCTGATCCGCTAATTGTCTCACCTTTTCGGGCGCATTTCCCATCGCAATTCCAAGGCCGGCAACCGAGAGCATGAGGGCGTCATTGTAATTATCACCAATCGCAGACGTTTGAGAGAGTGGAATCTTCAGCTCCTCGGTCAGTTTCATAAGGGCAGACGCCTTTGTCACACCAGTGGGGGTAATTTCTAAATTAACAAAGTTAAAACTGCTGCTAATTTCCATATCCACTGCCTGCTCTTTAAGCCGTTTGGTAAAATCAGCGAGCTTGTTCCCATCGTCAAAGACAGCAATTTTTGTAATGTTCGGCTCCTGTTCCTTCAAGTATCGGTTAAAGTCTTCAACGACTTTCACCTCGCATCTTTCTCGAAAACTTTGACAATGTTGACGTTCTCCCCCTGATTTTTCAAGGGTGGGGATATTATTTTCAATCCATTTCTCGTTCCATTTATTCACCTGTGGGACCAGGAGCGTATCCCCCTCGTAAAAATGGGCATAGATGCCCTCCGCCTCACATAATTCCCAAAAGCTCAACAGCGGCTCGTATTGAAAAACTGATTGCTCGCTGACCTTTCCATTTTCATCGATTAGGATCGCCCCATTGTATGCAATGATTGGCTCCCCCTCAAGTCCAATCGTACGGGCAATCCATTGGGTTGAAAGCGGGGAACGCCCGCTGCAAATTACGACTTTCCCCCCTCGTTGGCGGTATTCGTGAATCCCCTCGATTGTTTCCACATCAATCTCTTTTTCATCATTTAATAACGTGCCATCTAAGTCCGTCGCTAATAGTCGATATTTCACCTATTATTTCCCCTTTGTAATTTTATTTTATTTTTAATATAATATTACTGAAATTTAATTTCAAATTGTAGTGGTGCCTGACACCCCTTTTTTAGGACGAAAATTTATATAATATTCTGATTTTCAAACAAGAATCACCTATACTGTAAGAAACATTAAAATAGACAAAAAAATGAAACGGGGAAACCAAATGCTCTCGAATACAGTAAAAGAAGAACTAATTTCCATTGTAACCAAGGAAAACTTCGACGATTCCCAAGTCGAACGCTTAGTTTACTCATATGATGCCACACCGAACTTCCAGTCGATGCCTGATGCGGTAATCAGCCCGAGGAATACGGCAGAAGTTTCTCAAATCCTAAAGGTATGTAATGAGCATAAGGTTCCGATTGTTCCGCGCGGTTCCGGGACCAACCTTTGTGCTGGGACATGCCCAACCGAGGGCGGGATTGTCCTGCTTTTTAAGCATATGAACCAAATCCTTGAAATTGATGAGGAAAATTTAACTGTCACCGTCCAGCCCGGTGTCATTACCCTTGATATGATTAATAAAGTGGAAGAAAAAGGGCTGTTCTATCCGCCCGATCCAAGCTCGATGAAGATTTCGACGATTGGCGGAAATATCAATGAGAACTCCGGTGGGTTGCGCGGTCTTAAATACGGGGTGACACGCGATTATGTCATCGCCCTTGAAGTCGTTCTGCCAAATGGCGACATCATCAGGACCGGTGGAAAGCTGGCAAAGGATGTTGCTGGCTATGATTTAACCCGGCTGTTTGTGGGATCTGAAGGCACGCTCGTTGTCATTACCGAGGCCACACTCAAATTGATTCCGATGCCGGAGACGAAACAAACGATGCTAGCCCTTTACCAAGACCTATCTGCTGCCGCAAACTCGGTTTCAAAAATCATTGCTAATAAAATTATTCCTACAACACTGGAGTTCCTTGACCAGCCAACCTTAAAGGTGGTCGAGGAATTTGCTCAAATCGGGCTGCCTACCGATGTCAAGGCCGTTCTTTTAATCGAGCAGGACGGCCCGCCCGAAGTGGTCGAGCGTGATTTAATTAAAATGGCGGAAGTTTGTAAGCAAGAAAATGCGGTTTCGATTCAAGTCGCCGCTTCTGAGGCAGAAGCGGACGCACTTAGAACAGCACGACGGGCCGCACTTTCTGCGATTGCACGCTTAAAACCGACGACGATACTCGAGGACGCGACGGTTCCTAGATCAGAAATTGCAAATATGGTGCAGGCGATCAATGAGATAACTGAAAAATACCAGCTGACCATTTGTACGTTTGGCCACGCCGGAGATGGAAACCTCCATCCAACCTGTGCAACAGATGCAAGAAATCATGAAGAAATGGAACGGGTCGAAAAAGCCTTTGAGGAAATTTTTGAAAAAGCGATTGATTTGGGCGGAACGATTACCGGGGAACATGGAGTCGGCGCGATGAAAGCCCCCTACCTTGAATGGAAATTGAAAGAAGAAGGAATTGCAGCAATGAAATCTATTAAACTAGCGTTTGACCCAAATAAAATCATGAATCCTGGGAAGGTTTTTGCCAAAGACAGCAAGAAACGCGTGGTGATTACAAGATGACAACAGTGAAAGAAAAACAAACGATTCAAGAACAATTTAAAGCGCGGATGAACGAAGATGAACTGCTCAACTGTATGCGCTGCGGCTTTTGCCTGCCAACCTGTCCGACCTATATTGAATCAGGATACAAAGAATCTCATTCTCCAAGAGGCCGGATCGCACTAATGAAGGCCGTTGTGGATGGGCTGATTGAGCCGGATGAGGATTTTGAGCGATCGCTTGAACTCTGTCTTGGCTGCCGCGCCTGTGAACCAGTCTGTCCTTCCGGCGTGAATTATGGCCATTTACTCGAAGAGGCTAGAGATATTATCCATCAAAACAAAAAGCACTCTCTGCCAGCGCGGGTTGTCAGAAAAACTGTTTTTCAAGAGCTGTTCCCGCACCAGAACCGCATGCGCGGGGTGGTCGGCTTAATCGGATTTTATCAGCGCTCCGGCATTCAAACGATTGCTCGAAAAATCGGCTTTTTAGGACTGTTACCAGACCAATTAGCCTCGATGGAAAAAATATTGCCAAATGTGCCAACGATGAAAGAGATGAAAAATCGGCCAACCTATTTACCAGCAATAGCTGAGAAGGTACACAGAGTTGCTTTTTTCAGCGGCTGTTTAATGGACACGATGTTCCTGAAGTCAAACGATGCCACCATGAAGCTGCTGCAAAAAGCCGGCTGTGAAGTGGTGATTCCGCAAAATCAAACGTGCTGCGGGGCGCTCCACGGTCATAGTGGAGAAAAAGAAGCAGCAAAAGACTTAGCCAAACGGAATATTAGGGCCTTTGAAGACCTTAACGTTGATTTCATCATTACCAACGCCGGTGGATGCGGCGCCTTCTTAGTCGATTATGATCATTTACTGAAAGATGATCCTGCTTGGAAAGACCGCGCTAGAGACTTTAAGGAAAAGATAAAAGATATTTCCGAAATATTAGCAGCCGTCGATTTTCATAAAAAGGTAACATTAGAACTTCCTGCGCAGGTGATCACCTACCAGGATTCTTGCCACCTAAGAAATGGCATGAAAACAGCCGCCGCACCAAGAAGACTCCTTCAAGCCATCCAAGGGGCAGAATATAAAGAAATGAAGGATGCCGATCGCTGCTGCGGTTCGGCCGGAATCTATAATATTGTCGAATCAGAGATGTCGATGGTAATGCTCGACGCAAAAATGATTGAGGCCAAAGCGACACACGCAACGACGATTGTCACCGCAAATCCAGGATGCTTATTACAGATGCAGCTTGGCATTGAACGAGAAGGCTTATCCTCTACAATGCGGGCGGTCCATATCGTGGACTTATTAGTTGAAGCGATGAAATAAGACTGCTCCATTAAAAAAGTATTTTCAAGTAACTGTACTTCAAATTTATACCTCGATTTGATATAAAATAGAAAAGGCAGAACCGCTTTTGAGAAGCTGTTCTGCCTTTATACTGTTTGGCGATAAAAATAATAGTACCATTCAATTTCTTGCTAATCGATAATCTGAAGGACTAAACTGCATATACTTTTTAAACATGCGGCTAAAATAATTGGCATCATGGAAACCTATTTTGGCAGCAATCTCACTTATTGGTAAATCAGTCATTTCTAAATACGACAAAGACATGTCAATTCTCATTCGATTTAAATAATCAATCAAACTAATCCCTACTTCTTTTTTAAACAAATGACTAAAATGATGCCGGCTTAAGCAGCAATATTGTGCTATTTCAATCAGCGAAATACTCTTCTGATGGTGTTCTTTAATATAACCGATAGCTTGTTGAATTACAGGACTTACTTCATTTAAATTCGTGTTTACTGATTGCTCGGTAAGCCAAACCGCATATTCACAAACCTGATTGACAAATTTATCGTAACGAATAATATGATACAAGTTTTGAATAAAATTAGTATTATTTGAATGGATGGTTATTGCATTTGCACCTGAATCTATCACCCGTTTAGACAATAATAAGACGATGGACACTACTTCTGTTTTGAAAATATCCTCATTAAAATGACTAGCCACAGCTAATTTTTCCAGGAGGCATTTCAAATTTTGAATGGTCCCTTCTACATCCCCAATTTTAACAAGTGCCAGCAGCTCTGCCTTTTCTTCATTAAACGGATTGATTATTGGCTCCTCGTTATTTCGTTTCATTTCACAATGAAAGATTAATTGATTACCTTGAAAAAAGCGGCCTGTCATGGATTTCCTTGCTTCTAAAAACGATTGGTAAAGCGCATATGGATCCTGATAATATCTACCAATCCCTATGGATACTGACAGGTCAATAGAATTAGTAGCAAGTTGGATTTCTTTTGCCATATGAACCATTTTTCTATTAAACTCATTTACTGAATCCTGTTCCTCTAATTCTAAAAGAAGAGCTAGAACTCCCTCTTCAATCCAATTCCAAAGAAAAGGAATACGTACGGTTTCCTCAATTTTTTCCACTAGCTGCTGGCCAACTTTTTTTCTCCACTCCAAAGAATTCCCGCTTGCGCTTGCTATATCTGGATAACGATCGATTGAAATAATCATAACTAAATGTGGATGAATAGAAATCCCGAATTTTTGTTGTAACTCTGCAAATGTCCCTTCGTGAACAAGTGTTCCAGAGAGTAGAAGATGCGAAAAAGCAGCTCTGATTGGATCTTGCTTCATAATCATTCCCCTCGTTCATCCTGTCTTTCTAAGTTAAAGAAAAAGAAGAAGCTTCCTGTGGCTTCCTCCTTAAACAATTACTATTCTATTTCTCCAATTAACTCTTCGACTAGTGTCACGATTTCTCCTTCTTGAATATAGTGGAAAATGATTTCAATATCAGGATGGAAAAATCTGTCCTCTTGAACAGTTGGAATTTTCTCTCGAATAAACTGATGAACTTTTCCAGTGACGATTGATGGATTCAATGTTTCATAGAAATCTAAAGCCTGCGTGGCAAGCATCAGCTCAATCGCTAAAATATATTGAAGTTTCTTTGATATTTGATAGGCCTTTTTAGCTGCAAAATAGGCAAAACTCACCACATCTTCTTGATTCGCACAAGTGGACACATTATCAATTGTAGCGGGATGAGAAAGAACTCTGATTTCATTTAATAAGCCTGCAGCCGTATACTGTGGAATCATATAGCCATTATTCAAACCGGGATTGGCCACTAAAAAGTTTGGTAGTTCACTTACATGATAATTCACTAATCGATCAATCCTGCGTTCCGTTATCTTGGCTAAGTTAGCCATCGCGATACACATGGTATCTGCATCCATTCCTACGAATGAGCCATCGAAGTTTCCTCCCATTAGGGCAAGCCCATCTTCCCCATCAGGCCAGATGATTGGGTTATCACTTGTGGACTGCATTTCATTCATCAGGTTTTCTAGCGTATTTTTTAATACCTTCTTTACTGCACCATGGACTTGTGGAATACAGCGTAAACTTAGAGCATCTTGTAATCGATGATCTTTGTAACTTTCGACAATTTCACTTCCACTCAGAATTGTCACTAAATTTCGGGCTGTTTTCCCCTGTTCCTCGTGTTTTTTTACGGAATGGAGTCGAGGATCAAAAGCTTTTATCGTACCTTTTAATGACTCAAACGACATGGCCCCCGAAATATCTGCTGTCTTCACAGCTTGAATCGCATTGTATAAGGCGAGCGTGGCGATTGCTGTAACCGAAGTCGTACCACTTATTAGTGCTAGTCCTTCTTTACAGCCTAAAATAACCGGTTTTAGTCCTGCTTTCTCTAATGCATCACAACCTGAAAGGAGTTCACCGTTATACCAAGCTTTTCCTTCACCCATTAATACTAAAGCAATATGTGCTTCAGGAGCAAGGTAGGCCACTGAACCATCACCGGGTACAACCAGTAATATGTCATGATTTAATAATCCGGCCATAAGTTCTAAAACCTCTAAACTGACTCCTGAAAATCCATGCCCTAAATGGTTTAGGATCATTAGCTGAATCGCTCTAACCACTTCTTTTTCCAGTGGCTCACCTACCGAGACAGCATGTGATCGAACAATATTTCGTTGTAGTATTTCAGCATCGTTCTTCGAAATCACTTCTGTTACATTACTGCCAAATCCGGTTGTCACTCCATAAATCGCACGCTCTTCTTGTAAAAACTTTTCGATTAATCCACGTGATGTTTTTACCCTGTTACAATACGTATCCGTAAAGGAAACTTTTGCAGAATATCTAGCAACAGCGATCACCTCATGAATCGAAAGCTCATGATCTCCAAGAATAACCTCTTTAATATCTCTTGGCTGTAAGTATTCATTCTTGGTCATCTAAAACACCTCATTATTCAAAAATAAAGCTTATGATAAATTTCTTTTGCTTGAATGCGCAGAATCTATGATTGGAGAGTTCCCCGTTTCAAGTTCTGGTTTATTAACATCACTTATCGATAGATACTTTGTTTCTGGTGCCCATGCGATCGATACAATTGTTCCAATCAACAGTATAACACTCATCGCAATCATCGATGGTCCCATCCCCCATGAACTAACACTAACTGGTAACAGAAAGGTTCCAATAGCAGAACCAATTCGGCTGACAGCCGTAGTTACGCCGACACCTGTGCCACGAATTTCTGTAGGGAAAAGTTCTGCAGGATACACTAATGTAAGGTTTGATGCCGCAGACATAACAAAAGTAAAGGTAGCAAAGATAATGATCGCTAACGTTTGCGAATCCTTAGGCAATACACTTAACAAAAATAAAGAAATGGTAAGAATGATAAAGGTAGAAATCGTGAAGCTTCTTCGCGTAAGCTTTTCCGTACACCAAACACCAACGATGGATCCAACTAGCAGGAAAATGTTCAGTTGCATATCAATACTAAACGTTTCTTCAAATCCCATTTTACTTAATATCGTAGGTAGAAAAGTATAGATGGCGAAATACGGAACAACCTGACATAAATAAAATAAAGATCCAAAGGTTGTCCGTTTCCAAAGATGTTTACTGAAAAGATCAACCATACGGAAAGCTTTTTTAGTATTTTCTTTAATCGTTTCATCCATGATGGCATTGGGTCCAATATATTTTCTAACAATAGCACGAGCCTCTTCCACACGTCCCATTTTAATTAACCAGAGCGGCGATTCAGGAGTTCCAATTCGTAAAATTAATAAAAGGAAAGCGGGAATGGCAGCACTCATAAGCATCCATCGCCAAGAATCCGGGCCTGATTTTTGTAAATAAAAACCTACAATATTTGAAACGACATAACCAACTGTCCAAAGTACATTTAAAGAAGAAAGCAATAATCCTCTATACTTTCTAGGGGCAAACTCAGCTAGTAAAGTCGATCCAACAGCGTAGTCTCCTCCTAATGCAATCCCGATCAATAAGCGTAAAATGAATAACGTCCATGGGTCATTGACAAAAAACTGTAAAGCAGAGGCAATCGTAATAATCAGAAAGTTAGCTAAGTAGATTTTTTGTCTGCCAATGCGATCAGATAATCCACCTAGAAATAGGCTCCCAAAAAAGAGACCAATTAAAGCCGAGCTTCCGATTAATCCTTCCCATATAGGTCCTAATTTCATTTCTGGTCCTAATAATGAAAGCGCCATTCCAATAATCCCTAAAGCAAAACCATCTGAAAAATTAGAACCGAAAGTAAGTGCAGTAATACGAAGATGAAATTTATTAAGCGGGGCATCATCCATTAAATATTTTTGATTACTCATAAAAAACTCCTTTTCACTATTTTTTAATTTTTCAGATAAATACTCTCAAAAAAAAATAACTTAATTACCTTTCATCGTTATTTAAGCGTTTACACTTTATCTAACTAAATTATAATGTTTTGAAATACAGAAGGCTCTAGATAATCATTCGAACTATTAGCACAATGTTGCTATTGTAAAGTGATTATTGGCCATAAAAAAGGAGGAAACCGCATTTAAGGTTCCCCCCTTATTAATTATTAAATTCATTTGAAAATCGATGAAGTGAAAACATGGAGATATCATAATTAGTTTTACCTTCAGTAACTAGATTACCTATTATTTCTCCTATGATACTTGCAAATTTAAAGCCATGTCCTGAAAAACCCGCCGCTATAATGACATTTGAAAGTATAGGGTGACGGTCAATAATAAAATGCTCATCAGGAGTAAGTGTATAAAGACAGGTTTTACCTTTAATCAGGGGACCATTGGCTTTTGGTAGATACTTTTTAATAAAGTTCCGAGCCTCATACTCATCTGATGAATTGACACCGTATTCCCGATTGAAAAAATCCGGATCTACCTTTTCGCCACCATCATGTCTTCCGATTTTTAACCCACTTCCATTGATATTTGGAAAGCCATAATAATGTTCATCTAATAAATCAATCGTGAAAGCCGGAAAACGACTGGAATCATAAAGAATATCATCACATTCAAACCATGAGACTGTTTTCCGTGTCGGCTGAAGAGGAATGTCTAATCCTGTTCCCTCAAGGATTTTTCCTGTCCAAGCTCCCGAACAGACAACCACATAATCAGCAACATATTGCTCGCTATTTGTTTGTACAATGGCACCTTCACCAAACTTTTCAATTTTCTCCACTTTTGTAAATGGCACCAATGTCATCCCATTCGCTAAGCCAAGTCGGCGATAGGCTCGAATACATTCTTCACTAAATAACACTCCTGAATTTTTTTCTAAACATCCTACGGATCCTTCTGGTATCTTGAAGCCTGGCCACCGAACATTTATCTCATCACTTGGTAGTATTTCAAGAGGTAAAGAAAATTCTTTTGCACTTTTGACAACTTCCTCGATAAATAAAGAGCCCTCTGCACCGACACATAATACTCCTGTAGGAGAAAACAAATCCATTCCTGATTCTTGTTCTAATTCTCGCCATAATGCTTGAGCTCGGAGTGCAAGCGGAACATATTCCCTTCCTTCTCCATAGGCATGGCGAATGATTCTAGTATCCCCATGATGGCTGCCCAAGCTATGGGGGGGATCATTAGAATCTAGTAATAATGTCCTTTTTCCAAGCTTCGATAAATAATACCCTGCAGCCATGCCCATAGCCCCTGCTCCTACAATAATTACATCATAGTGGTCCATCAACCTATCACGCATCCTTCCATACACTTTTTTAAGTATAAAATAATAATATCAGAAATCTCTTTCTTAATAGAAGAAACTCGGTCTTATTAATCTCCAGAAGAGCTTACTATCTACCTATTAGTTGTTGGAACACTCCTGCAAATTTTAGTCTTAAAGTCCTTCAACTCTTTAAGGGACTACAAAATGAGTGAATTCAACAGGCCATGTTGTCGAAAATCTACAAGCCTCGTCTATTTTTGTCTCCTTTTATCTTCTTTTATCTTCTTTTATCGAATCTAATCCATATCAGTTAATAAATGCTATAATTCATTCAACTCTACTAGAATCTACGTTTACTGAAATTTTACTGAAATTTTATAAGGAGTAATCGGCAATGAGACTAGAACAATGTGAAGCTGCTATTAAAGAGAAAAAAAAGGAAATGATTAAATTAGGAATGACAAAAGGACTTCAAAATGAAGAAACCATCTATTGCAGCCAAGAACTAGACAAACTGCTTAACGAATATAATAGGTTATTATTAGACGATAAACATTCTAAACCCCTAAATCCTTATTTTGACCTTTTCACAATATTTACAACACACGTACATAGGATTTTATCTATTCCTTACGGATCTTTTTTTATTTAATTGCAATAGTCGTATACCTCAACTTAAGTCCTTTGAGAACCGTTTCTAAATGTGTTTGAATTCGTTAATAATTTAGAGAGAATGCACCCATGGCATTCTCTCTCTTTTTTGTCTTTTTTTAATCAAGGGCTTTTAAGTGCCCTCCCAATAAAAAAAGACAAAGAGCAGCTTGCTCTCGTCTTTAGCTATATATAAAACCTAAAAGTTCCTAGAGCAAAATCAATCTTCTTTCTTCCCTTCAGAACAATCCGTACACATTCCATACCATGTTTTAACGCCTTCTGGGTTATCAACTATGTCAATCACTTCTCCACATACCTGACATATGATGGTACCTTGTTTTACTATTAATTGCTCAACCATAATTGTTTGCCCCCTTAACTTTTGTTTGATAAAAACATTTTTGGTAACCATTTAAATAATCCTGATTTAATGGCTATTTCCTAGTGCAACAGCGTTTCTAGTAATCTATATTTATCCTGCTTATCAGCCCGTTCGGCATGGACATGTTCAAGTTCTCTATGGATGATTTTATTTTCTTTCATTCCTACTGTATGACCGGAGTGTCCATTCACCAACAGTTCTACGGCCGTAACTCCCATTTTGGTTGCTAATACCCGATCAAATGCTGATGGGTTTCCGCCTCTTTGTATGAAACCCAATACAGTAGTTCTTACACTAATGTTTAACTTCTCTTCAATGTAGCGTTGTAATTCCTGGGGCATCTCCACCACTTGTTAAGACCCCTAGTTTTTTCATTATTAATACACCCTCTTACACAATAAGAATTTTAATTGGTTAGAAGGAAATTCCAGCAGCCAGATTAACGTAACCGCCGGAATTTTATTTAAGGTAGAATCATGGAATGATGAAATTTTTGTTTTAACTAGATTTTTTTAGACTTAGGTCATTCTTATTTAGAGCCCTTCCTGACTGTTTCACCAAGAAAACAACAATACAGGAGCTAATAATCATGCTGACACCTAAGAAAATCATCGCTGTATTAAAGGACCCTGTTGTATCCTTTATATATCCCACAATGTATGGTCCAAAGAATCCACCAAGATTTCCTACACTGTTGATGAGTGCAATTGCCCCTGCTGCAGCGGCCTCCGTTAAGAAAGATGGCGGAATGGACCAGAATGGAGAGTAGGCACCAAATGCTCCACATAAGGCGATTGTTAGGAAAACAAAGGATAATACAATACTGGTATTTGCAACTAAGCTGCTAATAACCATTGCAACGGCACTTGTTGTTAAACATGCCGCAACATGCCAACGTCTCTCGTTCTTCTTGTCGGAATGGTTACCAACTAGAATCATCGTCACCATGGCACAAACATACATTAGCCCTAAAACCCAACCCATAGATTGGGTACTTAGTGATGTTGTCTCCGTTAATCCTTGAGAAATGGTTGGTAAAAACATGACAATTCCATAATAACCAATCATCCAGCAAAAATACCCTACCGATAAGATAAGAACGTCACGATCCTTTAAAGCCTGCGAGAAAGTGTAGTGTTTTACTTGCTGTTTTTCCAGTTTCTCTTTTGTTGTAACGTCAATTAACCATTGTTTCTCGTCTTTGTTCAACCATTTTACACCTTCAATTTTATCATCAAGATAGTAGAAACATACTACACCTAAGATGACCGCTGGAATCGCTTCCAAAACAAACAGCCATTGCCATCCAGCTAAACCTAACCAGTCGACACCTAGTAAGAAAGTAGAGAGTGGAGCACCTAAGGCATTCGCACCTGGTATCGCCAGCATAAATCCTGCAATCGCTTTAGCATGATGCTTTGTTTGATAAAAACCACTTAAGTAAAAAACCATACATGGATAAAAACTAGCTTCAGCAACCCCTAAAAGAAACCGTGCTGTATAAAATTGCATGGGAGTTTGTACGAAAGCCATTAAAACGGCAATTATAGCCCATGTAACCATGATTCTACTAATCCATTTTCTAGCTCCAATTTTCGTCATCATGGCGCTGCCTGGTACTTCTAAAAGGAAATAACCAAGGAAAAAGATCCCTGCTCCCAATCCAAAAACAGCATTAGAGAAACCTAAATCTTCGTTCATTTGCAGGGCAGCAAATCCAATATTCACCCTATCAAGTATAGATATTGTAAAACATAGAAATAGAAATGGGATTAATCTTAACGTAACTTTTTTAGTAGTTGAACGCTCTAATTGTAGTAGATCCAAAATAATTCCCCCTTATGTGTTCATGCCTTCCTTTTTACAAGCTTTCATTTAGAGTTTGATAGTCTATCAAATTCCTTTTGACAATGAAGCTACGAATCTCCCTGAAAAGGTTTAAAAATTTCGAGAATTTAAAACGCAACCCCTTACATAAAACGCTTTCAAAAAATACTTTTATTCCACTCGGTTTAGCGAAACAAAAGATGGGGTATGTCAGATCGATTCCTCAAATGTTTTCCCATAATAATTATCTTACTATACGATAAAGTAAAGACCTGATGTATGTAAAGCAATATAGTGTGGGATATATTAGAACTTCAGCAATACTTTTACCACATTTTCCAATTTTTCATCAACAATTTTCATGGCATTCTTGATATCTTCAATGGGTACAACCTTTGAAATGAGCAAAGACGTATCAAACATATTGGCTGCTATTGCCTCTGCTGCAATCTCGAAATCATTTCTCACATACATATTGGAACCAATTAATTGGATTTCCTTATTTTGAATGTAGGAAATATCAATTTCTGGTTTCTTTCCAAAAAGAGCAACTTCAGAAATCTTTCCGCCCCTTCTAACCATTTTGAAAGAATCATTTAGCACGGATTGGATTCCAACCGCAATGAATACTGTATCTACACCATCACCATTGGTCTCGTCCAAAATTCTTTGAACTGCATCCTCATGAATCGTATGGATTGGAGACGTGGCTCCTAATTTTTTGGCAATATCTAAATTAAAATCAACAGCATCTGTTATAAAGATCTTGGTTGCACCTGAGTTTTTTGCTGCTAGCAATAGTCCCAAACCAATTGGACCTGCTCCAAGGATCGCCACTTTATCGCCCAGACCTACTCTAGCCTTTCTGACAGCATGGACACCAACAGCAAGCGGCTCAATCAGGGCTCCCTGTTCAAAGGATACATTATCAGGCAACTTTACGATTGTGTTTTCAGGAACTACAATAAATTCGCCAAAGGAACCGATCCATTCCTGTGTACCTAAAACCTTCTTTTCTTTACAAATATGATAATTTCCGGCTTGACAGTGTCTGCAAACTCCACAGCCATAATGGGGCTCAACAGTGACGCGATTGCCCACCGAGACACTTTTTACTTCTGAACCTATTTCGATTACCATACCAGCAAGCTCATGTCCTGAGATGACTGGTGGAATTCGAAAAGGATGGGTTCCGTGGTAAGCATGAATTTCCGAACCGCATATTCCAGTTACCTTGACTTGAATCTTGACTTCATTCGCTTGCTTGATATCTGGGATGCCAACCTCTTGTAATTCTACTGAGAATGGTTTATCAATGACTGCTGCTCTCATCATCTTCCCCCTTTTTTAACCGATGAAATTCTTTACACTCACCCTGCCTGCCTGTCTGTCTCTTGTCATCTTGTTCACTTGTCTATTAAGGTACCTTATATTAGTAATATACTTTTACTTGAATTGTTTGTCAATAAGATTATTGAAATGAATCCAATTCCAAAGAAAAATAAAAATCCCCCACCATTTTTTTAGGTAGGGGATTTAAAGTGTAAGTTTCTATTTACATACTGTTTAATGCCATCAAACTATTATCGGCACGGAATTTTCTTGTTTAATCTTTCCAATATCGATCATATAAGTTTTGCATATGTTTAGTCATAATTTCTACTGCTTCTATTTCGTTATGATTCTCAATCGCTTTAATAATTAATTGATGCTCTTTAAAATTAACGTCTCGATAGTCTGGGCGAGTTACGGTTCGATCTCGAATAAATTTCCACATTTCTTGTTGTTTCATAGCATTACTAATAGCCGCCATGATGTTAATAAATAAATCATTATGTGAGGCCTTTGCAATACCATTATGTAATTTCTCATCTGTTTCTGGTACATATACGCCAGCCTTGGTTTCGTCCTCCATCTGTTTGATGGTCGAACGAAGCTCCTCTATGTCTTCATCAGTAGCCCTTTGCGCTGCATATCTTACAATCAAAGGCTCAATATTCATCCTTGCTTCAACAATGTCCTCTGGAGTGATTGATTCAAAAAAGATGGCGGATTGAGAATTTTCAGCTGCAGTATGATTACTTTTAACAAAAGCACCTTCGCCTTGACGGGAATAAATAACACCATTCAATTCCAATGCACTAAGGGCCTGTCTAATAGGGGCACGGCTTACACCAAACTGTTCGCATAGCTCTCTTTCAGCTGGCAGTTTATCACCTATTTTAAATGAACCCGATTGGATTTCTGAAAGAATTTGATTATAAATTTGCATATATAATTTTTTGCTAGATACTGGATTAAAATTAATAATAACCACTTCTCTCTATATATTGTTCATTATATTTTAGGTAATTAGATATAAATAATTATATATATATCTATTTGAAAGGGCAACAAGCTTAATTCTTATGATGGAAACAGCACGGGCTGACGGAAAAGCTTTTAACAAAAGCCGAACAGACTCATTTTTTTCCATTGAAATTTCCTTATTTCCATATAACGCTAATACAGGCATACCAGTTTGGAATGCCTGTAAAGGATAACTATGTAGACTAATCCATGTGCGAACCACCGTTTATATCTACTTCTTCACCAGTAATATAGGATGCTTCTTCTGAAACTAAGAATGCGATGGTTGCTGCAATTTCCTTCGTTTCACCAGGTCTTCCCATAGGGATTCCTGCTACAACTTCCTTTGCCTGATCTTCAGGAAGCGATTTCCATATGTCCGTATTAACAAGTCCTGGTGCTACACAGTTTACTGTGATTCCATCAAGCGCAACCTCGCGGGCAAGGTTCTTGGAGAATCCTAATACGGCTGCCTTTGAAGCGGAATAGTGCGGCCCTCCAAATACTCCTCCCCCTCGTTTCGCTGAAACGGAAGAAAGACTAATGATTCTACCATACTTTTGTTTTTTCATCGTTTCTAGTACGGATTGAGTGCATAAGAATAATCCAAACATGTTAACATTAAATACTCTTGATATGTCCTCAAGTGTCATATCTTGAACGGTTACTTTTTGTGAAATCCCTGCGTTATTGACAAGGATATCGATTCGGCCAAATGTTTGAAGAACCTTCTCCACCATGGCATCATTCGATTCTTTGCTGGTCACATTCAATTCTACCCCTAACGCTTTTCCGCCAGCTTCTGTAATCGCATGAACTGTATCCTGAATTCCGTCCATATTTATATCAGCAACAACAACGGATGCTCCCTGTTTTGCAAGGGTTAAAGCGATCGTACGTCCTATCCCCTTTTTGGAACCACTGCCAGTAACGATTGCTACTCTATTATTTAATTCAGACATTGTTTCTCCCTCTTCCTGATTTATTATTCCTTACTAAAGTATTTCCTTTGCTGTTCTTACAATATCTTCTATCGTAATTCCATTAAGCTCTAACAATTTTTCATAGGGGGCAGATTGTCCGAACTGATCTTGTACCCCGATTCTTCTCACAATACCCTTTCCTTCTTCTGCCACTACTTCACATACGGCACTTCCAAGACCATTTAAAATATTATGATCTTCTACCGTAATGATCTTGCCGATATTTAGACATTCAACGACTGCTTCTCGATCAAGAGGTTTAATCGTATGCATATCTAATAGCTTGACAGAAATCCCTTCTTTTTCTAATTGCTTTACTGCTTCTAATCCGAGACACACGGTATCCCCATTCGCAATAATCGCGATATCTTTCCCGTCCTTGATCTTTTTTGCTTTCCCAATGGTAAATTCTTCATTTTCATCATATAGAATTGGAACCGTATCTCTCGTAAAACGAAGGTAGACTGGTCCATACATTTCCGCTGCTTGCTCTACTAATTTTCTAGTAGAATAATAGTCAGCACCCATAATGACTGTCATATTAGGAATCGTTCTTAGCACTCCCATGTCCTCTATACTTTGATGACTTGCACCATCATTAGCTGGCGTAAGTCCCCCATGAGAACAAGCAATTTTTACATTTAAGTTGGGGTAACAAATTTCTTGTCGAATCTGCTCAGCCATTCTTAATGAACCAAATACTGCGTAAGTGCTTACAAAAGGAATTTTGCCAGTTGTCGCTAATCCTGCAGCTAATCCAGCACCATTTTGCTCAGCAATCCCAACATTAACATGTTGATTAGGTAATTGCTTTGCGAATTCTGTCGTCTTACATGACTTGCCAATATCAATATCAACAACATAAATATTTTTATTCTTTTTTCCTAATTTTACAATTTCATCACCGAAGGCTTCTCTGGTAGCTTTTTTCTGGAAAACATCTTTTTCGATAACACTCATTATTTTAACCCCCCAGCAATTTCTTCTATTGCATGAAGATACTCAGCATCATTTGGAGCAACACCATGCCAACCACAAACATCTTCCATAAAGGATACGCCCTTACCTTTTATCGTGTCGCATACGATGCATTTCGGCTTTCCATTTTTCGCTTCTCTTATATCATCTAATGTATGAACGATCTCTTCCATTGAATGTCCATCAATTCTTCTTGTTTCAAAACCAAAGGCTTGAAACTTTTTTTCTAAATCTTGATTGGGCATAATTTCATCCGTTGTACCATCAATTTGCAATCCATTATCATCAACAAATACAACTAAATTATCTAATTGATACTTAACCGCACTTTGTGCCGCTTCCCATATTTGTCCTTCTTGACACTCTCCATCTCCTACAATAGCGAAAACTCTATAATCCTTAGAATCTCTTTTTCCCCCTAGTGCCATTCCAACTGCACAAGAAAGTCCCTGTCCTAGAGACCCAGTAGAAATATCAATGCCAGGGCACTTTTTCATATCGGGATGACCTTGAAATGGAGAGCCATACTGTCTTAACGTGTAAATGGTTTCATACGGAACATACCCTCGTAAAGCTAATGCTGAATATTGAATAGGACAAACATGCCCTTTTGATAAAACAAACCGGTCACGGTCTTCCCATTGGGGATTAGTCGGATCAATGTTCATTTCCCTAAAATAAAGTGCCGATACTACATCAGCTGCTGATAGGGAACCACCTGGATGCCCAGATTTTGCTTCATGAATCATCGTAATAGCCGTTTTTCTAAGCTCAATCGCTTTTTGCTTTAATTCTTCAACACTACAATCTTTCATACCAGCCACCTCATTAAATTTTGACTTACTTTTTTTAGACATTAACTAAAAGCATCACAGTATATCTACGTTGTCTACTTGTCTACTAAGGTGCCTTATGGTTTTAGTGTATCTCTATTTAACCAATTGTCAATACACATTTTTATAATAATCACATGTCCTCGAAACGTTTTATCGGCAAAAAAAAGAAGAAGTTATCATATAGATAAGTCTTCTTCTTCAAATTGGTTGATGGGAAAATAAATAACCTAAATTCCACTTAAAGCAAACACCCTCATTTACTTGGACAAGGGTGTTTGTTAAGTTTTACGATATTATTTGCTTTGAATAGTAGAAATGTATTTTTTAACTACTTCATAAACATATTCTTGATTGACTGCTGCTGTATCCGGGTTGTAGTTACCACCATTTGTTTTATTATTTGATAGTACTCGAATACCCAAGAATGGTACATCATAAGCTTTGGCCATTTGTGCTGCTGCGGCACCTTCCATTTCTTCTACAGATGTACCGTAATTCGTATGGAACCATTTAATTCGATCAACTTCATTATTCCAAACGTCTGCTGAACCGATCGTACCCTCGACAACTTCACCCTTAGTGTAGGTATCTTTTACTGCATTAGCAGCTGCAAGTAAATCCTTATCTCCCTCGTAGTAACGGATTTTTTCAGCATTAGGATCTGACCCGCTTCCTTCAGAAGCCATTAAGTCCATCGAGATCCATGGAGTGGGATCCATTCCCTCGTTTTCATTCTTACTTTCTGTTTTTAAGGAACCGATATTTGTCGTTCTTTTTCCTAAAACAATATCAAATACATGTAATTTCGGATCATGTCCGCCAGATGTACCCTGGTTGATGATAGCGATCGGGTTATATTTTTCAATCGCCACTGCTGTAGCGGCTGCTGTATTTTCCATTCCCTTACCTGTTTTAGCAACGATTACAGGATAATTGTCCAGCTTTCCTTTGTAGAGGGTGCCGGGAGGCCAATACTTAGGGAACCAGGTAGAAACACTCAGACCATATTACCGAGTATATACGAGTAATGATATTTAAGATGATTACTATGATAATATAGCAAATATAAAATTTTACTCTTTCTGAAATTACTTAATATTGGTTGTTTGTTACTTTTTAAATAACCAGCCTTTTTTGTAAAACCAAAAAATCATTACAATTACAATGATCGCCATAACTCCTAGAGTGATAAAATAGCCGTATTGCCAATGTAACTCTGGCATATGATCAAAATTCATTCCGTACACGCCTACAATAAATGTAAGTGGCATAAAAATGGTTGTTATAACGGTAAGTGTCATCATAATGGAGTTCATGCGATTGGATTGAATGGACATGTAATTCTCCCTCATATCAGAAGTAACGTCTTGATTAGACGCAACTATATCCGTTAACTTCATCAAGTGATCATATATATCGGAAAAATAATGGTGAATTTGCTTTGTTTCCTGAATCCGCTTCGAGTTTATCATCCGATATAACAAATCTCTCATCGGAATGATCGTTTTTCGCAAACGAATCAGTTCTCTGCGAATCTCATAAACCTCTTCGATGATTTTTTTGCTGCTGGCTTCCTTCTCTTCATATTCATTTAGTTTATCCTCAATTTGATGCAAAATTGGAAAATAGCAATCCACTAATTCATCAATAATGCTATGGAGAACAAATAACGGTCCAACCTTTTCCATTTCCTTACTTGCAAATAATTTTTGCTTAACCATATCTATTGCCTCATCCTTCTCCTTATGAAAGGACACGACATAGTTTTCTCCTACAAAAACATCTATCTCCTCGCACCTTATTGTTTTACTTAATGAATGTAAAACAAAGAAAAGGACACCATCATAATAATTCATATTGGGGCGCTGGATAAAATGCAGACAATCCTCAATCGCCAAGGGATGAAAGTGGAAAAATTCACTTAACAACTTTGTTTCCACATTAGTTGGTTCCTCAAAATCCACCCAATAAAATTTGAACCGATCTGACCTTAGATCCTCCAACTTTACATCAATTATCAACTGATTATCTTGTGTAATAGCATAGGTAAAAATCATTCATAAACCTCACTTTATTGATTTTAGCCTTTCCAATTTTACCACTAGAAACTTATCACTCTTCGATAAATTTCGGGTGGTGACCAAAGGCACTGGTATATCCAGAGGGAAACTTTCGAACCATTAGCTTCCCTGTATTTCCTTAATACTCTTTCCAGATAAAAATGCATGACCAGTCGTTAGTTTGGCTATCGTTTGGAATCCATATTTCAAGTAAACCTTTTCGACTCTCTCATTGATCGGAAAAACCCAGAAATTCTCCACTCCTTGATTCTTTACTTCCTCTTGCAACAACCTTATCATGAAACATTTCTCATTTGTTCAAAATTGAGCCGATTTTTCACCTCTAAACTCAATTAAGATAGATATAAGGAACATTTCTACTATTATATTGTGTTTGGAGGAGACATCGTGAATCGACTATGGGTTGCTTTGGCGTTAACGCTGTTAGTTTTACCCGGCTGTTCATCCGATAAATCTAGTACAGCCACGGATGGAGAATCAATCTATAACGAAAGTTGTGCTGCTTGTCATGGTGAAAAATTACAAGGGGCTGTCGGCCCGACTGTGGCAAATATGAAAAGTAAGTATTCAGAAGCTGACGTCCTGAAAATCATCAACGAAGGTACGAAGAAAATGCCAGGCAATCTATTAGATAAAGAAAAATCAGAGATTGTCACGAAATGGCTAATGGAGCAATAAATACTATATCGATGCGTAGATTAGGAGGAATCTTAATCTTTTTTCGTTACTTGGATAAATATTACTAAAATAGTATAATTTATATATCATCACAAAAAAAGAACAGAAGAAATATAGAACGCAGGTGAGAGTGATCACTAGTAAAACACAACAAAAATCTCCAGTAGCTTTACTTTTAAAAGGAGAGATCATACAGAAATTAAAAGTATCAAAAGCTAAAATGAATGTCTATCTAGAGGATGGAATGCCTCACTATATGATTGGAAATGAATATAGGTTTTTGGAAAGCGAGATATTGAAATGGTTGGAGTCCTATCAACCATCGCAGGAACGGTTAGAGAGTGACTTTGTTGATCAAAAAGGACGGACCCTTGAAGAATACGTAACTGAAGATATCGTCCTCGCAACGTTGCGGATCACAAAAGAGAAATTGGTGGGGTTGTGTAAAAACCGAATGCCTTTTGAAAGAGTCGGAGAAAAGGACTTTTTTCATATTCAGGATATCCTTGACCATTATCGGAAGGGGCCTGTGGTCATACTGAAAGGAACATCTTCGGCTAGAAGTTCAAAGAAAAAGTATTTAATGCCGTTGTGTCTAAATATTCCTAAAGAGGTTCCCTTTATTATCGTTGATGGTTCTTACAATTTTAATAATCACAATGCGGGGACAGGTTTGGTTCTGATTGAAAATCGTGATACAGCAACTGGTATCTCCAATGTCAGAAATATCAAAACAGCTAAATCTATTGTTTGTGAATTCCTAGCACTACTGGATGCATTAAGACTGATTAAAAATCAAAAGATTTACAAAGCCATTATCGTGACAGACCAGGAAGCATGGTCTAAAGGAATCGCTATTGATGTAAATGCTTATGAAGGTTCGGTTAAACCCTATATAAAAGAGTTTAATCAATTATGGAATGAGTTACAGGGGAAAACTGTGGTTAAGTTTGTTGGAGAACTGAGCAATGGGAAAAAGAATGTCCTTTATAAAAAAGCTCATACCTTAAGCCGAGCATATAAAAAAGCTGCGATTGATCATTTGGATCTATAGTAAAATTAGGTAGTTTGAACTAAAAAGGGCAATGTGAGAGAAAAACTTTGAGGAAAGTATCCATTCTACTTGTATTATTTGGAATTATTTAACATTAAAATTGAAATAAAGTAACTTAAACCTCCCGTTGGGGGGTTTTTGGGTTGTATTTAAGACTCTATGTAAGTCTGAAATAGATCTTTTTATCAAGAAATTTTGATTTGTGTTTTTTTAGGTGGGTTTGTGCCATTTTCAGTTGGTTTTGTGCCATTTTAAACACCTTTTGTGCCATTTTCGGTTGGTTTTGCGCCATTAGACAATATATGTAAATTATCGATCTGAAATTGAACTTAATTTTTCAGAAAATTGATATAACACAGCAAAAAGCTTCTAGTCCAAACTAGAAGCTTTTCTACTTTACCGCTTTAACTGAGCGGAGACAGACCCCCACATATCAATTAGATGTAATCACAGTTTCCTTCTTGTCTATTGATGTAATAATTACCTTATACGAATCATTCTTTATAATTGCCTTGGTTTCTTTACTCGTTGGAATACTTGAATGGTGTTATTGATCTTTGGTTTTCGTTAAAGATTAGCCGTATACCCTTTCTAGAGAAACAGCTACATTCCCATTCCGGGAAAACCGCCCATTCCCATTCCGGGTTGACCACCCATTCCCATTCCTGGTGAACCGCCCATCCCCATGCCTGGTGATCCGCTCATTCCCATTCCTGGAAA